>SKGH01000021.1 GCA_007117575.1 Candidatus Kaiserbacteria bacterium
CATTTATTACTAACGTAATAAACCAAAATCGTTTTAGTCAGTCACGAAAGAATATAAATGATCACGGAAACTGGGGCTGGGTCAGCGCCTCGAACTTCATCAGAAACGCGTAAGTCATGAAATTATCAATTTTTGTCTGACTTTCCTTGTTGTTTAGAAACAAGGAGACGGATCTGGTCACGGATTATGGCCGCTGTTTCAAAATCTAAATTAGCCACAGCCTGCTCCATTTGCGCTCGCTTTTCTTTTATAAGCTTGTCAGGGTTGTTTTCGTACCGTATTTTATCTACGGTCATAATTGACTCTACTGCGGTTTGATGACCGGACCTGAGTTGGTCAGAAATGGACCGTATTTCTTTAGCTATGCTCTTAGGGGTTATTTTATGTTTTTTATTATAAGCAAGTTGCATTTTGCGTCTCCTGTTAGTTTCGTTCACGGCATACTCAAGTGCGTCTGTCATGATGTCCGCGTACAGTATTACTCTTCCGTCTACATTACGAGCGGCTCTACCTATGGTTTGTATCAAAGCGGTTTCACTGCGTAAGAAACCGGTTTTGTCTGCGTCTAAAATTGCCACCAGTGATACCTCAGGGAGATCCAGGCCTTCTCTTAAAAGATTCACCCCCACCAAGCAGTCAAATACACCCTTTCTAAACTCAGTTAGTATGTCTATTCTTTCCAGAGTATCGACGTCACTATGTATATATTTAGTACTTATCTGCTTTTCATCCAAAAATTCAGTCAGGTCCTCCGCCATTTTTTTGGTGAGAGTGGTAACTAAGACCCGACTTCCGGCGCTTATAGTTTTTTCAGTTTCTTTTATCAGGTCCTTTATTTGTCCCGGATACTCACCTTTTTCTGTTATTGGTCTTATGTCTATTATAGGATCTACTAGTCCTGTGGGGCGGATTATTTGTTCCACCATAGGCCGGTTGATTTCTCTTGCCTTTTCTTTCTCATATTTTCCGGGGGTGGCGGATGTGTATATTCTTTGACCGACTCTTTCTTCAAATTCATTGAAAGTAAGTGGTCTGTTGTCAACGGCACTGGGTAATCTAAAACCATGCTCTACTAAGGTGTTTTTTCGTGATCTGTCTCCGGCATACATGCCGTTTAGTTGTGGAATGGTCACATGTGACTCGTCTATGATAGTTAAAAAATCAGGTTTTCCATCCTTCGTATGTGGAAAGTATGAGAGTAGGGTGTAAGGAGCTTCACCGGCTTTTCTGCGGTCAAAGTGACGGGAGTAGTTTTCTATGCCGTTACAATATCCCACTTCTTTTATCAGTGCCATGTCTTGTTCGGTTCTACGGCGCAGTCTTTCCGCTTCCAATATCATACCTTTCTTTTTAAAGTACTTAAGTTGATCTTTCAGTTCAGCTTTTATGTCTTTTAAAGCTGACTGCCTTTCTTTTTCCGGAGTTACGAAATGTTTAGCCGGAAATAAAAAAAAGACTTCCGGTTCGTCGACGTATTCACGCGTAATAGAGTCAATGGTAGTGATGTTTTCAATGGATTGACCTTGAAAACGAAGTCTATAGATTAGTTTTTCATTGGTGGGCATTATCTCTATTGCATTGCCAACAGCGCGAAAATGTCCCGGTGTTAGGTCGGCGTTGGTGCGTTCAAAGTAAAGATCAACCAGAATTCTAAGCATTTGAGTGCGATTGGTACTGTATCCCCTCTCTATTTTTATGTGTTTATTTAGATATTCAGTTGGTGAACCTAAGCCATAAATACATGACACTGAGGCGACAATTATCACATCGTCACGGGTTAACAAAGCTTGGGTACTGGCGTGTCGCAGTCTGTCTATCTCTTCGTTGATCTGGGCTTCTTTTTCTATGTATGTATCACTAGCTGGTACGTAAGCTTCCGGTTGATAATAATCGTAGTACGATACAAAGTAGTGTACAGCGTTATCGGGAAAGAAGTCACGGTATTCTTGTGCTAACTGAGCAGCCAGTGTTTTGTTGTGAGCTATTACCAAAGTGGGTTTTTGTATAGACTGAATAACGTTGGCGACGGTGAAAGTTTTACCGGAACCGGTTACTCCCAGTAGTGTTTGGTGAGTGTATCCGGATTCTATACCCGCAACCAGTTGCTTTATTGCTTTCGGTTGATCGCCGGCCGGTGTTTTGTCGGTAGTTATTTTAAATTTCATCTTGCTGAGTATATCGTTTCAATTTATTTATACAACCCAACCAATATGTACAAATGTAACGATTTCATGACTTACGCGTTTCTGATGAAGTTCGAGGCGCTGACAGCCCCGGTTCGGTAACCATTTATTACTATTGAAATAAACCAAAAAATGTTTTAGTCAGTCACGAAAGAATATAAATGATCACGGAAACTGGAGCCGGGTGAGGCGTACTTGGTGTTACGATGAAAGGTTTGAGTGACGAAAGCAACAAAGAAATTCGCCAAACGCGTAAGTCCTGGATTTATTTTAAATCTAATTAAGTATTTGCTGTCTTAGGTTTTTAGTAAAATCAATGATGGTCTTAATGTTGTGTAAAGTTGCCAACTGAGGACCCAGCATCTCATTAGCTCGAAATAAATGTGCTAAATAAGCCCGTGTATATTTATATACTTCACCCTTTTCATCAGACAGTGGGTCAAGTATGTTGTGGTCATTTATATACTGGTGTTTGCGTAGATTTATCTTTATTAATTCAGGGTATCTCAATTTACCACAGGCTGTATTTAGCATATTGCCACTATGAATATATACCGTACCGTTGCGCGCCAGCCTGGCCGGTGCCACGCAGTCAAAAGTGTCACAACCCATCAGTACGCCAGCTACAATATCTTCCGGTTCACCTATGCCGAATAAATGTCGTGGCTTGTTTGTTGGCAATATCTCATTTACAGTCTTCAGTGAGTCACCCAAGTCTGCTTTAGAGAATGACCCTCCTATGCCATAGCCGGAAAAATCCATGTCACTTAGTACTTGAGCACTTTCTTTTCTTAGGTCATTGAAACGCCCCCCTTGCACCACGGCATATAGACCTTGCTTTTTTAAAGCGTGATAATTAAGTTTGTGGGTATTGAGAGAACGCTTTGCCCATAGGTGAGTTCTTGTCAAAGCTTCTTTTTGATACTTATAATCGGCTGTAGGACTGGTACATTCGTCAAAGGCAACTATTATATCAGCGCCAATAGTGTGTTGTATTTCAATTGACCTTTCGGCCGTGAAGCGGTGCAAAGACCCGTCCAAGTGAGAAGTAAAAGTTACACCATCATCATCAATAACACAGAGTCTGCCATGCTGACTTGCCAAGTCTTTTTGGTAGACATTCAATTGTTTGAGATTATGTTTAACCGCAGTATCAGTATCCGAAACAAATTTACTTACACCTTCTCCAAAAGCATCACCAAGAGAGAAAATTTGAAAACCTCCGGAGTCTGTCATGGTAGGCAGTGACCAGTTAGCAAATTTTTGTATGCCATCGGCGTTTTTTATGACATCAGTGCCCGGTTGCAAAAAAAGATGGTAAGTATTTGCCAACAACACTTCAATACCTAGGGCTAAAAAATCACTAGGCTTTACACTCTTAAGAGTGGCTTTGGTACCAACCGGAATAAAACAAGGGGTATGTATAAAGCCGTGTGGGGTTGCAATCACACCAGCTCTTGCTAAAGAGTTTTTAAGTGTATTCTCGGTTTTAAATGATACAGGAGAGTTACCGGTCATCATTGAATTGCCAGAAGTTCTACTGTGAATACCAAAGTTGAACCGGCCGGTATCGGACCGACTGTCCTGTCACCGTATCCCATACTGGAAGGGATTACCAAGATTCTCTGTCCTCCGGTTTTCATCCCTATAAGACCCCTTTCCCAGCCTTCTATCACTTGTCCACGACCGATAGTAAAGGTAAATGGTTGACCATTGCGACGCGAGTTATCAAACTCTTCTCCATCCGTGAAAGTTCCTTTATAGTGAACAGTTATGGTGTCTCCGGCAGATACTTCCCTTCCCGTACCGTAAACGATGTCATCAATTATCAATCTATTCACTCTCCCTCTTTCATCGCTGGCTTTGTTAAGGGTTTCTAAAAGGTTGCTTTCTCTGTTGCCTTCAGTGCCCGCCACGAGTAACGCCGTCTGAGATTGGTTTAATGATAAATTCATGTTTTCTTCGTTGTATAGACCAATGCCGTCTAGGCGTAACAAATACAGAGCTATGGCCATTATACCTAATCCGGCCGCCACCCCTACTCCTTCATATTTTGTAATCATAATGACATATAGTAGTTATTTTTGTCTAATTTTGCAAGCTTTTTATGGGTATGGTCAACAGACCTGAGCTTATTTGTTTTGAGGCAGACTCATCACTTCGTTCTGCTAATTCTCTCAAAAAAACATCTTTCTCATCACTTAACATTAAGCGAGGTGAGGTCTGTTTATCAATACTGGTTACGGGTATAAGTTCTATTTCCCAAGAATCTGCTTTTAAGCTAACGCCTAAAAGCAGACCTTCCTGTACATGTCGGCTAAAATATTGATCAAATATAAAGTTGCCAAGAGAGTAGAAAATAGGCACCTGCGAACGAATTTCAACATTTTGCACCACATGAGGGTGGTGACCGACTATCATGTCAATTCCAAGCTCAATCAATGTGTCGGCCAGTGAAGACTGGTTATTGTTGTTTGTAAGAATGTATTCGTCTCCCCAGTGTATGTAGGCAATGGTAAGGTTAGTCTCTTCTTTCAGTAAATTGATAGCTTCTTTTAAGACGGATTTTTGAGGTGTGGAAAATAAAGCATGGATACCAATAAGTCCTATGTTCACATCTTTTAAGTTAAGTATGCTGGTGGTGTGGTAAGAAATATGGTTGGGTCTACCAAAAGGCTCAATATCAAAATTTTTCAAAGCCAGTATTGTGTTAGCCAATCCGGCTTCCCCGTAGTCATAAGTGTGATTATTGGCAAGACTTAAGTGTGTAAAACCAAAATCTTTTAGGGCTTGTAGATTTTTTTCCGGCACAGAAAAGGCGAAAGTAAAGTATGGAGTTGGTACATGCACCTTGGGTACACTGGCTTCAAAGTTACCAACCATGTAAGTAGCTGAATTTTTCATTTCCGGGAGTCTTCTGAAAGGATAGTCAAGACCTTCATTATTCATGTAGACCTCAACTTTACGGGCTAGCATAACGTCACCTGTAAACAAAATGTCGTACTTGGTAGGGTCATTCTTTTTTTCGAATCCGGTATTATCTTCAGTGTTATAATTGGTCTGTCCGAAACTGACAGAATGGTTTATAAAGCTAAAATGACTACCGCCCAAGACCGCTACAAAAACTACTAAAACTGTTGTCGCTACTCTAAACATATATTAAACTTCTTGATTCAGTACTGTCTAACTGAAGGGTGGTACAAAGCTATTTCCAAATGCCACATAAGTAACCAAAGTATCATTATTGCTAAAAATGCGCCAATTAAAAAACCTTTGATATAAAAAGAGGTAGGTATTTGTCTACGTCGACGAATAATTTCATCAAGATCATTTATGTCATTTTTAGTATGTGTAACCTCAATATTGAGTAGTTCCGAGAGTCGTTTTGAATCAGCTTTGTCAATAAAGTATGATGCGTTGTAATAATTAGTATTGGACTTTTCTTTTTCAGGGTTGCGCAAAGTGTCTAACGCCTCTTTTATATCATCGGTAGACCAGCCACAATCAGACAATAGTTCGTCTATTTCATGATCTTTGGAATCAGGACTGAGTCCGTTCATTTTTAGGGTCTGACATATTTGTCTGTTGTCCGCCATATTTTAAATAAAAAAATTAAACTCAAGCCGGCTTACTTTCAATTGAATCTTGGTCACCTTCCTCAGTGGGTGATTCTTTAGACTTTGACATAATTATGTTGTGAATATATATCTCCAACAGCACAACAAACAAACTTACTATAACCGGTCCAACTATAAATCCTATAGGGCCAAACAGAGTGACGCCACCTAGTACAGAAAGGAGTATAATGAAAGGGTGGAGGTTGTTGTTTCTACTCATAAGCTGAGGACCTATGAAATTATCGACCAATATCACTGCCACTATTCCCCATATAAGTAGACCAATAGCGTTTGCTAAAGTACTGGTAAAGAAAAGATATAAAACAGCCGGTATCATTATGCCTGCCGTTCCAATACCCGGCAGTAACGAACCCAACGCTCCCAAAGAGCCCCATAGGATAGCTCTTTCAATACCGAATATACTAAAGCCAACGGCCGCTACCAGACCTTGTATGATGGAAAGTAAAACGGTTCCGACTACAATAGCACGCACTGCCTTGGCTAAACGATCCAGTATTAGACGATCCTCATCGTCAGGTAGAGGACTAACGTCTATCACCCAGTTCACGAAACGGCGACCGTCACGAAATAGGTAAAACGCGCCCAGCATGGAAATTATGAAAATAAAAATAAAAGAAATTGTACCGGTAAATATAAGTCCTATATTTCTGGTTAACCAATCACCACTCTGCCTTATTTGTTCGGTTACGTTTAATTCAAATTCAGGAAGATATACTCGCACTCTGTCTTCAATGGTAATAAACAGGTTGTCTATCAATAGTTGTTCATTATCCAGAGAGCGGTAAAAAGAGACAAATTCATTGACCAATAAGCTGGAAATAAAATAAAGAGGAATGACAATGGTAATAATCACTATTAGAGTAGAAATCAGGGCCGCCAGAGAAGCGTTTCTTCTGGGACTAAAGCGGAGTATAAACTCATACATTGGGTAACAAAGCACCACTGTCACGGTAGCGAGAGCTAGTGCTACCATAAACGGCCAAAGTATTTGCCATACCATGTAGCCGACTATAGCTATTAAACCAAAGAAGAAAACGTATTCTGTGACACGTTTGATGCTCATACCTTATTATAATACTACATAAGGAACGGTAAACCAAAAGATAATAAATAAAAACAGCCGGTCTGCGTTGCAGTTGCCGGCCGTTATTATGTTCAGTCGTCTTTAATTGTTTCAAGTTGTTTGTTAGCCACTTGTAAGGCGTTTTCCCAAGTTGAGAATGTGGCCACCAAAGCTGATTCGAAAGCATTGAAACTGACTGACATAATTTTCGTAATTGCAAACAATGCAATTACGAAACCTATTGATTTAAACATAGCAAATTAAGTTGCACCTCCTTCCCTTTCCGACTCAAAGGGTTGACATAATTGTTGCCGAGGCGCTTTAATTGCCAGCTTCTGTTTTTATTTATAGCATAAGTGCTATAAATAAACAAAATTTTGTCTATAAAATATGTATGTTTTTTTCAATTAAAGTCTGTCTTCCTAACTCAGAACTTCCAGACTAGCTAAGTAAAAAGTTGAATATTTTACAACCTCCCTCTTAATTCCATAGCTTTCACTATCTTATCTATGCCTAGTAGATAAGCTGACTGTCTATAGGTTGGAAGTTTTTTTCCGGCTTTCAATTCCTCTACCTTATTAAACGCAGATTGCATAGTTACTTTTAACTCTTCCGCTATTTTCGCATCTTGCCAATAGTAATGTTGGCGATTTTGTACCCATTCATAGTAAGAGACGGTTACACCGCCGGCGTTTACTAATATGTCAGGCAATACGTCAACTCCATTACCGGTCAAGAAACTCTCTGCCTCGGGAGAGGTGGGGTTGTTCGCTAACTCAAGAATAACTTTAGCTTGAATTGAGTTTACATTATTTTCTGTTATAGCGTTATCAAGTGCTGACGGAGCCAAAACATCAACCGGCAAAGATAAAACGGCTTCACTTTTCAGTCTCTCTGTCCCGTTAGCTTTATAAGATATAAGTGAACCTAACTCATTTTTCGTTTCCGTAACATGTGGTATATCTAAACCTTCCGAGTTGTATAAAGTCGCTCTACTGTCAGAGACGGCACATACTTTACAGCCCATATTGTACAGGATGTTTGCTAACTGCGCGCCGGCGTTACCAAAACCTTGTATGGCTATTGATATATTTTTTAACTCAAAGTTTTTAGCGTTCGCGTAAGCTTCAAGTACGTGTGTAGCACCTTGAGCTGTTGCTGATTCTCGCCCATAACTGCCACCAAGTAGAAGAGGTTTGCCTGTAACAATTGCAGGAGCACTATGCCCCACCTCGTTTTCGTAAGCGTCCAGCATCCAAGCCATTACTTTTTGGTCTGTAGCTATGTCGGGGGCCGGTATGTCTTTATCAATACCAAGGTGAGGAGCCATAGCTGTCATATATGAACGTGCAACCATTTGCAGTTCCAGCTGTGAATGCTGTTTGGGGTCTATTACCACACCACCTTTAGCGCCACCAAAAGGTATGCCCACCACCGCACACTTAACGGTCATACCTAAAGACAAGGCTTGCACATCGTCAAGGTTAGCACTGGGGTGAAACCTCACTCCACCTTTATAAGGACCTAAACAATTATTAAACTGCACCCTGTAAGCCAGAAATTGTTCGTTACCGGCAGAAGTGTTTATATTAAGTTTTTTTTCGTGTATAGCGTCCGCAGTTATTAGTCTTTTGTATTGGGTGTCATTTAGACCAAGAGAATCAGTCGCCACCGCTACATGAGTTTTTATCTGGTCAAAAGGATTCATGAATGACTTTTTTATTAACCTTTGATGAAAAGTTCAAATTCATCAGGTGTCTGACCATCCGGTGCGGGTATTATATTGATGTCTATTCTTCTACCCAAAAAAGTGGCGTCAAAGGTAGCGTCGGGAGAAGCGCTTACTTCAGCCATAAATCTTTGTGGCGTCATGACTTGGGCACAGAACTCGGCTGTGTTGATCACATCAAGTTCTAAGGTGATCTGCTCCGGATACGACTCACGTACAACCATATCGGCTTCAAGTAAGTCGCACGGAGTAGGCATTAAAATCTCACCTACTAAAGTGTGGACTCCGTCAATGTAGAAATGAGTAGCGTCAACTCTTGTTATGTTTGAGTAGGCGTCGTCTACAGGGTCAACCTCTTGCGGTTCATCATTTCCGGTTATGTCACCGGGAGTTTCTTTAAGTTCTGACTGTTTTAGGTAGGTAAAAGTAAACATGCCAATTATTAAAGCTAAAAAAGCTACAATACCAACAACTATAATTTTTTTATTCATACTTATGTATTATATCACTATCTTGTTCTGTGGTCATTACCTAAAATAATATTTATGACAGATTCTTCATGATTTTCAGGTGTAGCTGAGAGCAGTGCTCCATCCAGTGTGGCACTAATTTGCAAGGCTTCTTCGGCTAACTGTGGAGAGTAAATTATCACAGTTCTATTTCTTTGTTCTTCAAGGTTGACATTAAGCTCATTCACATAAAAACCCTTACTCTCAAGTAGTGATTTTAGTCTGGCGGCAGATCCGGTTTCGGCGCCGGAGTTGGTTATCTTTATTTTGTACGGCTGTTCAATTTTTTTATCAGGATCAGCTTCAGTGGTTGGTCTGTTTGCTCTTTCGTATTCTATTTGTTCAGATGAAATATAAGTTTTATCCGCATCCCTACCAATTGTCACTTTATACATTTCAGTTTCTTTCATGACGTTTGTAAAAAAGTAGACTAAAAATAAAACATTGATCAGTATCACTAGGGTCAATAAAATATACCGACTCTTGTATATGAATTGGAAGCTAATAAATTTACAACCTTTGATCTTGCCCCACAAATCAGTCTTAAGTACCGACCCTTGAGTTTGTGGTTTATCTGTATTGGTGAGTAAAAGATCGCTTTTTGGCATTTTAGATCTTTTTACTATTTTACCGCTGGTATTGTTCGGATCGAATCCTGCCTTGTTAAGCATATGTTTCACATATTTCCTAATAGATAGAACGATAAGTAGTACAATCAGGAAAAAGACACCTAATGTCACCAAAATACCTTTGACAGGCAAAACCCAGAAGTGGGAAGTAGCCGTTGCAAATTGACGTTGGTCTTGACCATATACCAAAGATACCTCCGCTTTGTATCGACCTATGTCTGTTAGCGAGAAAACTCCTTCCCAACCGAAGTTAAAGGCTCTGATTGTGTCAGGTAGCACGTTGCCAAAGTGTGATCGACGATTGATAGGTATAATACCTCTTTCCTTACCCCACATATTGGTTATCACGATGTCACCTTGTGGTTGAATATGCACGTTACCTCGGTTTTCAAATCGGAGCTCAAAATTAACCACAGGTCTTTGTACCAGTCTTTGGGTAGAACGAAAGGAGCGAATTAAACCGGATTCAACGACGTCACCCGCCACACGGACAAAAAATAAAGAAGTTACCGCTTGCGTGGTTACCATGGCAGATCCTTCTTGGTTTGACGGCGGTTGAGTGCTTATCAGAATGGCTGCATAATGACCTCCGGGGGAAGCTGATTCGGGTAAAGATACACTTATTGGTATGGAAACACTTTGGTTTTGAGGTATGAGTATGGGTTCTTTGTCTATGTTTATCCATTCAGCTAAGGTTAAACCTTCATCATTATCTGATATTGGTATTAATTCTCCATGACCGACATCGCCCTTAGGAACAAAGTTATGTGCTGTAGCGTGAACAGTTATATCGAATGCGTTACTATTAATGACTCTCAGTGAACTTTTCCAACTTTGACCCGGTTCCGCGGACATTTCAAATAGTGTTGGAGTTACACTGAGCGTTAGTCCTGTCTGTGCCGTTGTCGTTTTAACATTGATAAACAATAAAGCTAAAAAACATACAATTAAAAAATGTATTGAATATAAGAGTATTTTTTGACCATTTTTTTTAAATGTAAGCATTTTTAGTTTGATTACCTTTTACTGTTTGTTCTTAAATCTACATCATGATCTTGTTCTGTAGAGTTTGTGTTTCTAAATACTAAAGGTATAGGTTCCGCCTCATTACTTGATGCAATGTATTCTCTGGCAAGTTGCCTTCGGTGGTACCAGTAACTAATGGCAATAGTCAACAAAAGCATTAATATAAACAAGATAATTAATTGCATGATAGGTATCATGTAGAAATAATCAGTGTCGGTTATAGATGAGCTAAAGTTTTCGCCATACTGTATAGACAAGAAAGCTTTATGACGACCCCACCTAAGGTTAGGAGGTATCTCAAACTCAATAACATTTCTGCCTTTGTTAAACCCTCCTTCTCCACTTACGGGTACGGCACCCACTTCTCTTCCTCTGGTGTCATAAAAAATTATTTCTCCGTTGTAAGGTTGAGGATTTTCCGCGGGATTATTAATGGCAATAGTGGCGGCAGCTAATTGATTGTTAGTAACGAAACGATCTATAAAAAACCTTTCCAGTCGTACCGGAGCTAAAGGTTCTTCATCGATGGCAATTCGTAACATAACCCCCGGAGCTTGACCCGCCTTAACCAACGCCTCGGCAGCCGGCTGGTTAGATCCGGAGGCGATACCAATAAAAGCATGATACTCTCCCGGCTTAGCGTGAGGATGTATTTTTATATTAAGGTCAACTTCATGTGTTTCATTGGCCGGTATTTGTATTCTGCCTCGAGTTATCGATAGCCATGACGTAATGCTGTTGGATCCATCAGTCATTGATGGAGTGGTGAAGTCTTTTAAGGTTCCGTCAGCATATACCGCCACTTCATTGACTGTAGCATATAAACGTAATTGTCTATTTTCGCGGTTTTCAATTTTTATTGTTCTTTTTATTATATCTCTAGGTTGCGCGTTGATGTCAATTATTAAAGGACTTACACTATACTGACGAACGGTATTTTGAGCTAAAGTTTCTGAACTGTAAAAAGTAGCGACTAAAGAGACTACTATAAATATTTTTACTGATAGAGATAGTGCTTTTTTCATAAAATTTATATCAGAATACAGGCACAGCTATATAGTTTATTGTATTTTGGTAATTACCCGCCTCTTGCATAGCTGAAACCTGTATTGCGTATACAATATCATAAGTATCTATGGTTGGGGTCGGGTTATACATTACTTCCTTTGGTGTGAAAGATAAAGCTGACCAGCTGTCACTGGGCGCGAAGCGTGTAGATCCGCCCGATAAAATATCATCTGTGGTGCGATACCCGAAACAGCTCTGTGCAGATAGTAAGCATCCCGTATTCCACCCTACGGGTTCTAAATTACTACCGGTAATAGGTTCAATTATGGTGCCGTAATCGTTAGTGGGATGTTGGTCAGCAAACATCAAGACTTGATAACCTTCAGTCGCATTGGTGTCTATTGTTAGGCGATGAGCTACATAGTAGGGTTGGTTTAGAGGTATGTCATTAAAAATAAGACGTGTGGGGGTGCTGGTTGCATTGGTGGTTATGGTCTGTATAACCGTTTCTGCCGGTACTCCTTCTACATTAAAGACTAATTCAGAACCCTGAGTTACCAGACTGGGTAAAGTGGTACTGGCTATGACCGGTTTGTCATTTTGCAGATCATACAGACGAAAATAATAGACAGCGTTGGCACGTGCGCCGGCATGTTTTAAAGTGAATTCGAATTCGGCTGTGCTAAAGGCTTCATGATTAAGTGTGGCGGTGGTAGTGGATATGGATTCGTTTTGGGTACCACAGCCGGCACCAACTCCACTGACACAATTGTCACTGTCAGAGATAACAACTGTGTCAATAGCTTGATTATCAACCCCGCCACCTTCTGCGTAACACCATAAGCTGTTATCTTCACAACTGCTGGTTGCGGTCAGTGTATTGACCGTCTGTGAGAAGTCGGAGTATTCTGAGTATTGTAGGGCAAATTTGGCGTTAAAACCCGTAGCTCCTGCAACTTCAGCTACAGATACGCGTAGTTTGTATATTTCCGGGAACTGAATATCAATCGGCGCAGTGTTTTCCTCTGCCAGTGGCGTGTCGGGAGTTACATTTTGATGATCCTCATACCAACGCCAACGAGACAGTACCGGAACATAACCGGCGGTTAACAAAGTCGGGTAATGGTTGTAGGCAATAAATTCCAATCCATTTGATTCTATCATGCGAAAGCAGTAAATAGTTTCATCTTTGGCACCGTTGTGTTCAATTGACCAGTCGAACTCCACATCATCTCCTGGATTTGCTGGAAATGGCGTAAATGCTGAAGTAGGACCGTCTTCGTAAGTACCGGCTACGTCAGAAACAGAAATGAGTAGGTCACCGATTTCTGGCGGATTGTCTGATAAAGGCGTTCCACTATCCGGTGTATTTATTCTTCCGCGCCAGAGTGCGTTTTCATCGTTATTCTCACCTAAGTCATGCCATTCCGTTATAGCGTTACAGCTTGTCAGTCTTTCACCGTATTGTAAAGTGAAGGCATCTACACCGGGAACCTTACCGGCCGCGTCTATAGCTACAGTCATACGAATTCTTAAAGACTGTCCCATACCTACCGGTATGTCAGCCAGAGTGATGGGACTGTTCTCAGCTACATCAGGACCATCTTCCGGCCACGGTTTTGTTGGTGTTAAAGCCTCATTGTTTACGTAAAAACGATAATAATTTTGAGTAAAAGTGCGAGCGGCTGTTGGCCATTCTACCACTTCTGTACGCCAACTGCGTGAGCCACGCGTATCCGCTATCCATAGCTCGTACTGTGTTGGTGAGATAATTCTGGCCGACATTAAAGGGTCTGGAAAATTATTTTGACCACTACCAAAACCGGGCTCGTCTCCAGAGTTGTTCATAAAGATAGAAGCTATTTCAAGGTCATCTAAGGTCTTTCCGATATTGACCGCTAGCGATAGTGGTGCCGTACCACCAGATTGAGTGCCGTTTGAGCGTGTGACAATCATGTGTTCACCGGCTGTTTGTGTATTTTCAATCACCCAAACCACTGAGTGGTGGGAGGACGGAGTGGTAGCTGTACTGTCTAGAAGAAAAGATATTTGCCCCAGACCGGATAGCCAAACCTGATGACCAAAATCACCATGAGTATTTTGACCGGCTCCCATTCGTTTTTGGGTGTGCAAGAAAGCTCGCGAGAGACTGTTGACAGGATCTATAGATTCAGTTTCTGTGCTACCGGCGCTGGTGTAATTATGTTCAGCTCTTTGTATTTGCCAATTCATACCGGCAAACTCCACAACTGCGTAACTGAGTATCGATGCGTTACCGCTTTCACCTCTTGTAAAGGTGGCGGTGTCATTACTGCTGTTCCAGAATGCAGTTGAGTTACCACGTTGGTAGTTTGTGCCGGTATCAGGATTAAGTTGGCCGGTTATGAACACAACCACTTGTTCATCATTGACTACGCCACTGACCGTACCGGTGGTAGCGGTGGTGGCAGCGGAGCCGTAAGTAGCTGTACCATGTTGCCTTACTATAAGTTCGTTTTGTCCACCGGGTGCGCCGGTGTATTCGATAATTTCCCATGCCACTCGGGTTGTTCCCCCGGCTGTGGCCGGTCTGGTGAAAGTAATGCCGTTAGTAATATTGCCGGGGTTCGATATGTACACGGTGACATCATCGGCAGGACCGCTGGTACCACCTCCGGCACCGGTGTTGAGTGTGTTGGTGATGCGTATAAAAGCTCTATCCGCGCTATTAGGAGCTTCGTAGTCTACTCCGGCAGTTATACTGGCGGATGTTCCGCTTATATTTAGCCAGCCACGTTGGATCAAATAGTCAGTTGGTTCTTTTATGGTTACACGAGGGTAAGTCAGGTATGTATCTAAAGGAGAACCGGAGTCTGTTACTCTAAAACAGTACTCCGCACCTTCAATAGCCTCATCGGTGGCTACAATTGAATATTCTAACTCGACAAAGGTGTATCCTTGCAAGGTGATAGACCCTGTTTCTGAATTAGTATCACGAACACCGCCATTTATACTTAAGAAGTTTGGTTGAGGGTCAGGTACTCCCCCAATGTTAAGTGCTATGTTGGTGGTATCATCGCCGTCTGTAAGGTTAGCTGACGGAGACATGTTCCATGCTCCACCACTTATGCCTACGTCACTCCAACCGGTGGCCATAGAACATGTTGTCACTCTTCTTGCCGACTCTAATCGGTAGTTGCGTGCCGGAGTGGTCTGTCCACCTTGGTTTGAAATAGCTAGACGTAAACGTATCGGAGAATCAATACGTAATTGATCAAGAGGCGTGTCGTGTTGTCCGAAAGTGGCTGACGTTGCTTCTGCTTCACTACCATCATTATTACGCCAGTGGTAATGTACTTGCGCTGTCTCATCTGTTACAAAGGTGGTATCTCCGGCAATTTCTACTAGTGCGGCCGGACCAATGTCTCCCTGATCAATAACAATATCAGTGGAAGGGTCGTTTATTCTAAAACTGATACTACCTCCATCAGCAGTTGTGGAAGCAATATCGTAAACAATATACAGACACAGACTTTGTTCAGGGTCTACACTTACCGATCCGCTAAAGGTAGCAGTGCCTATTGACGAAAAACCACCACTTTGAGTACCACCAAATTGAGTATCGTTGCTCTGGTATGATTCACTTGTACAGTCGTAAGGACTGGTGGTGTCAAGATCGTAATAAAGTCTCAGATTTTCAATATCATTCGCTATATCAGCAGTACCGGTGGCGGAGATAGTAATGGAAGATATTTCATGTGCCCCTATGGTTTGGTCGGTGATAACAAATGCTCCGCCTGCGTAAACATTTTGGCTTGGTATCTCAACAGTTGAGATCTGTGTGCCTAGAGTGCTTACGGTTAGATCTGAGAAAGTTGTAGCCTCTGCGTAATGTTCATAAGTATCAAGTGCGGTACCTGAAGCCGTTACACGAAAACAGTAGGTAATTCCGTCTCCAGCGTCCTGAGTTGCTTCAATGGCATACTCAAGTTCAACAAAATCATTTTCTGCCAATGTCAAATTGCCGGTTTGAAAGTTTGTATCACGAATTCCACCGTTAGAGGTTAAGAAGTTGCCTCCTGTAGGGTTACTCAAACCACCGTCTGCCACAGGTATGTCCGTGGTATTGTCGCCATCAGTCAGGTTGCTTGTCGGTGACATCTCCCATAGTGCCCCACTGCTTCCAACTGTTTGCCAGTTACTGATCGCCTGACAGCTGGTTACTCTTTGTCCATACTCTAGACGAAAAGCTGAAGCGTCACTGGTCTTATTGCCTTGGTTTGAAACACCAAGACGAAGTCTTAATGTGGTTTCTCTGGGCGCGGCATCAAAGCTGGTGTTTTCATTACCGCCAGTAACTGATGTAGCCGTTTCTTCATCACCATCATCGTTGCGCCAATGGTAACCAAATTGCGTTAAGTCAACACGTCTTACTGTACTTACTCCATTTATAGTAACTGATTCATCCGGCTCCAAAAAACTGGTTGAAAACGCAATATCGTTTGGTGGGTCGTTAATGCTTAAGTTAATTGTGTCACCGGCTTGAGCACTATTTTTTATATCAACCACCACATAAACACACATAGATTGTGTAGTGGTTATGGAAACGTTGTCAGTAAAAGTGGCTGTACCATTCGCTCCGTTGAAAGTGGTGGTAGCTCCGAACATTGACTCGTTTCCGGTGTAAGAAACATTACTACAATCGTAAGGGGTGGTAGTATCAAGTGCGTAGTATAGACGCACATTATCAAGATCATTGCCTGCGTGAATGGTGCCGGATTCGGAAATAGTGATACTTGTTATATTGCTACTATCGACATTTTCTATAAACGTGAATGCTCCACCAAGGTATTGATTGATTGATCCGGCGTCTACGTCTTGTTGGGTACCTATACTGTCGACTGTTACATTTACTATCGGGTCATAGGTTATTTCAGCGTAGAGGGCAAAAGCTCGACAACCGCCCGGCTGACCACCAGTGGTTCTGGTACATGATAACCGAACGTGTAGGTCGTCCAATTCATCCTGATCTAGAGATAAGCCACTAAAGGTCACAGTATCCCACTGAGCTGAGGTACGTTGCGGTATGGCTTGGTTGCTTGCGATCACAGTTTCTTCGTCGGATTCGTACAGTCCGATCTGAAACTCCATGTTGGTGTTACCGGTGTTAGTGTGGTACAAGTAAAATGTGATACTTGTAACAGTTTCTACATCATCAAGTGGTGCCAGCTGATAAAAATCCATTTGGTGGTCGATTGAAAACTGTAAGAAGTCAGAGCCGGTTGCCGGGTTATCGGGTGAAAAAACCCCGTCATTTAGACAGTCGTAGTTACCGGAACTACCGCAACCGGTGGGGGTTGCCATCACCGTTCCGTCAGAAGCGGGTTCTCGAATGACTGTTTCTGCCACCACTTCAGACCAGACCCAGAACAAGGTTAGTAGTAGCGATAGTGTAGCGCCAACGACCGTAGCCTTACGTTTAATACTTAAACTATTTGGCACAATAATTCTCATAATACCTCTATACTACGCCACTAGGCTAGTGCTGACCAGAGAATGGTTGGGTATGTCAGCGTATCAGTAGGTTGCCGGTGTACTACTGCCAACAGTGCCGGTACCGTTTGAGGTCGGTTCAGTGACGTTTAGGTAAGGTTCTATTACCAGATCATTCTCACCCAGTGGTATTGTTGGTGAAGGTGAAGAGAGGTCTAGTGTAGAGGAAGCGGAAGCGTTAATTGTGGTTGATGCGTTATCTGTATTATTGTCAGAAGTACTTGCTATCAGGTCTAAGCCTAACTCAAGCTGATCTTCCTTATTGTTGACGGTCTTATTGTTTATTAAAGCCCGCGTCTCACCTACCGGATCAGACCGGGGTATTTGAGGTGGTGGTGTTCTTGGCATAGCTGAAAGCGGTACCACTTCCCCACTGGCCGGATCAAAACCTTTGGTAAGGATATCACCATTATCGAAAGCTGTATCATAGACAAGGACAAAACGAGGGTTCATCACACGCCCCCCTTCCGGATCGTCTATGGTTGACAATAACCCTGTTTCTATTTCATAGACAGCCACTTGTCTAGGTTTATTAGCGCTGGCCGCCGTATGCCATATCACATAACCACCGTTTATGTACGGAGCTAATTGGTGCACATCACTGTAGGTTAACTGTCTTTCAATTCCTTGATGTAGCAAAACTATCTGCCATACACCACCACTCCAGCGTTGCCAGACTATACTGTCTCCTGAACGCACCGGTTGCATGTTGTTTTCATTTCCGGTGGTTAACTGTGTCTCCTGTCTGTTATTTAGGTCATAGCTGATTATCTGGTAGCGACCATCAATTTCTCGATGCCAAACCACTGTGTTCGAGTGGGGGTCATAGTGTGGCGCGCTGTCATTGTAAAGGTTGTCAGTCAAAGCGATAACCTCATCACCTATACGTATGTAGATATTTAAATAACCTGATTCACTAAGGAGTGAAAAGGTTGCTTCATCATTATCTGGTACCGTACCACGAGCTGTTTGACAATAGTAGGAGCCGTCACCAACACTTACACACTCTTGGGCTCCAAATTGGTAACGATTTTGATCGTTAGTTATATTTGCATACAATTCTGTGGCTTCACTGGGGCCGGACGTAGCAACTGCAGTGTCTAAATCAGTCATAATGTCTTCATGTGTAGCGTTATCATCAGAATCTTCCAATTGCATACCGTACTCACCTGTATCAGCTTTTACAGTGTCACTTTTCGGTGCTTCACTATCAGTATCGCGGACAGTATCTATGTTTTGTTGAGACACAACAGTATCACTGCCATCCGAGGTAGTGATTTTCTCAGTAGAGGTTGATGTGGTTGCGTATGTTAAAGGGGGCGATTTGTCCACAGGAAAACCTTCAGGTTTAGATACTTCACCGGACTCCTCTACATAAGTTTCGTCTTTAGTTACGTCACTTGTTATTAATTTATCATCGACACCAGCGAGGTAAGCGCTGGATGTACTGGTGGTACCGGTAGATTTTGTGGAGTCATCAATGATCTTTTTTGTATCCTTTAGGGCAATATCTTGTATGTCATTTATATCACCGTCCATCGTTTCTGTTGATGTTGGTATAGAGTTTTCAAGAGTGCTATCAGATATAGTATCTTCTGTTTTTGTAGCTGAGTCAGTTGTTGGTAATGATTTATACACCGGGGCTACTTCCATTTCTAATTCTTTTTTTATATTCGAAGTCTCAATATCTTCATCTACAGTTTTAGTCAACTCAACCTCTTCTTCTCCTTCGGAAAAACTTTCAGTATTTTTCGATAAATTTTCTTCATCATCTTTAACAGCTGACTCGTGTTCCGAAGCCATACTTAAAGGTGCTATTACCAGAAATAAACATAAACATGCCACACCTAACCATGTCGGTCGGGAACGATACACCCACCTATATAGGCTGACATTATAAAGTTGAGCCGGTTTTTTACGCATATCCCAAATAAACACTTATGCCATACTTGGCACAAGCCCCCCCCATTCATCTTGTATGATACCGTTTTTGGCAAGAGATAGTCTAGTTATTATCAACACCCAAGACCAAATTTAAAAAATATATAAATATGCTACTCGTATCGTATAGCATCAAGAGGGTTAAGTGTTGAAGCTCTACGAGCAGGAAATATACCGGTTAAATAACCCACTGTAGCTGAAAAAAGGGCAATAAAAATCAGAAAAGTGATGGGAAACGAAAATAATGTAACCGCTTGTCCTCCGAACTGCGAGGCCGCAAAATTGAGTAGTGTATTAATAATTAGACCAAGAGCTACACCCATTACAATACCTGACAACCCTCCCAAGAAACCTACTATGATAGATTCAGACACGAACAAGCTTTTGATATCGCGAGGAGCGGCTCCTATGGTGCGCATGATACCGATCTCTTTAGTACGCTCTAAGAGAGTTACGGTCATGGTGTTGAACATACCAATAGCAGACACTATTAAAGCTATACCTCCAAAAGTAGCTAGTACAATTTGTATTCCTTGAAATATTTTAGATGCCTGTTCAACTGTTTTGGAAAGAGCGGTCACTCTATATCCCATCTCCAGCAATCTATCCTCAACAACTGTTAAGTTTTCATTGGTATCCACTCTCACCTGTATTCTTTCGTAGTTGTCTATACCAACGTAGTTTCGTAGCTCGGGCAACATCATCATAGCATTTAAAACACCTTCTTCACGAGTTATGGCTCGTACGGTGTATTCCTTATCGATAGGAACCTCATTAACTGTATCAGTACCATCGCCGGCTGGAACTAAAAGACGAAATCTTACTTTTTGTCCTACAAATGATTCGGGGTCATCAATACCAAACAATTGTAATACGGCCGGTGAAAGCATTACGCTACTTCTGTCATCAAAATCGTCATCACTAAAAGACTCTCCATGTTCAACCGCTACTCCCGCGTAGCGCAAATAAGGCGGTTCGGCACCTTGAATAAATACGTTACCGGTCAATCCCTGAAAAGTTATCAAGGCCGGGAAGCGGGCCAGTGGCGCCGCGTCAAGTACATGGTCCATTTCTCTGAATTGCAGTACTGTCTCTGGTGTCAGTTGTAAATTTTGAGCACCGGTGGTAGACACACCAAGTGAGAGAAGTGTCTCACCAAAAACTATTTGTTCGACAATTATTTTTTGTAGACCAAAACCTAAGCCAACCAGTACCACAACCGCACCGGTGCCTACCCCCATACCTAAAATAGTGAGCCAAGTCCTTAATGGGTTGGTTTTAAAAGCTCTGGTGGAAAGTTGTGCTAAGTCTTGTATGCGCATAATTTTTTGAGACCAAAGGTAAACTTTTGTGTAATTTTAATATATTTTTTCATATCGATATATAGATCATGATTTATAGCTTACGTCCACACCTTGCGCTATTAGTTTTTCAAAATATCTAGTAAGACCGTCTGCTTCTTTTTCATTAATAGATAGACCTCCGCTGGATACACTTTTTTGTAACATTTCATTAAATTCTGCTTCATTTTTGACCCCCACCACTCTGTCCGCAATTAGCTCTACTAGATTATTGTCTTGTTTTTTTGCAAGCTTTAAACGATTAGAACTAAGTAAATGGTCTCTTAATCTCTCAGCTAGTTTATGTTGATCAAAAAACAGTTTACTTGTTTTATTATCTGCTCTAAACCTGCGTACATCACTCGCTTGTTCAAGTAATCGTTTGGAAAGCTTTATCATCCTCACAGCTTCTTTTTGTGGTATTTCCACACCTCCTTTTTCGTATTGCGATGTCAGTGATCGAAGTAGTGTTTTGTTATCAATTTTACCGGCTATATACTTGGCAATAATTTGCTCAAGTCTAACAAGTTGGTTGTAGGTGTAATCTTGTGTTAGGTAATTTACAAGACTTTTAACTCGTAAGGTGTCAACCGAATCATATGGGTAAAGACGCGCTAATTGTTCCAGTTCTGTAACTATTGTCTCACCTTCTTTAACAGGTTTGATCTGTTTACGTTGCGGATTTACTACTTCTCTTACCACCCAGCCATCTTTTAGGTAGTAAACTCTGTGAGCGTAACTGAGGTGAGCAGCATTGTGTGACACCATTATGATAGTCCGGCGATCAAAGGTATTTATTTCGTCGATTTTGTCCATTACCTGCTGGGTTGATACCGAGTCTAGGTTACCTGTGGGTTCGTCAGCAAGTAGGATCTTTGGGTCATTGACCATAGAACGGGCTACAGAGACTCTCTGTTGTTGACCGCCTGAAAGCATGGCCGGTATTTTGTGTGATACAAAACCCACTCCAAAACGGTCCAGTAAAGATTGCGCCCGCCTTTCTCGTGTCACCTTATCTGCGTTAGCAAATATCATGGGAAGAGCTACATTATCTAAAACACTTAAGGACGGTATGAGGTTGAATTGCTGGAAAATAATACCCATCACGTATCTTTGAAAATAAACCCTTTCAATTATGGGTAGGGCGTATATATCTTCTCCGCCGATAAGCAGAGTACCTCCACCCGGAGGTAACGAACCTTGAATAGAATACATTAAGGTGGATTTGCCTGAACCGGACGCACCAAAAAGTATTATGTACTCACCCTCGTATATGTCGGTACTTACGTTTGCCAGAGCGCGAAACTCATTGGATTTTCCTTTGTTATATATAATGTCGAGATTTCGACAAACTATCAGTGGTTTTGCCATGTATAATAATTAGAACATGAATTAGTCACATAATTGAGTAAAGTATCCACATCATCGTCTAATTTATCTGGTAATGTTACGTACCCAACCAAAGGTTGATTCAAAGTTTTCAATGATCAGGTCAATAATGTTTCTTTCTTGTATGGGTGTAAACAAGACGAAGTCTTCGGATCTGGCGGAGTTACCAGCTTCGTCTTCACATTCCAACCAAAATTGATAAACAGTAGCGGGAGCGAAATTAACAATAACCTCCACATGTCTTTCCGTATAATTTCTTTCCTCATTTTCTATGGTTACCGGCTCTACGCCACCGGCAACACCTTCCTGATAGGTCATTATACAAAAAGCCGGTTCGTCAGTACGCCACTCGACTATCGTTTGAATACGTGTTCCGTCACCCGGAAACAAAGTTGATTCGTTGGTGACGTTACTTATTATTGGTGGGTCAACGTCTCTGGTGGTGATAAAGGTTATTGGCTGACTTCGTACCCTGTCACCACTGGCGTTTTCCGCTATAACAAAGGCAACATAACGAGTCCCCAAGGTCAGGTCTGATATGCGCATTTGGTGTGTGGTGGCCAGAGACGGTCTACCGATGGAGTTTCTTACGCCGGTTGTCAGGTCTTGGTATTCAACCAGTGCTTGAGCCGGCACTGTAGTGTCCCATGCTAAAGTTGCTGAATTTTCTTCCACTTTAAGTACCCTTAAGTTTCTTATTTCAGGCTGTATACCTTTTGTGGTAAAAGTGAAGTCCATACTCTCACCTACCACACCCAGCGCATCAGTAGACCTCACCTTAAAGTGGTATTCGGTAAAAGGTTCCAGTCCGATAAGTTCAATCTCGTGTTCGTTAGTCATACCATCTGTTCCTGATTGGGAGAAGATGTATTCATTTGGTACATAACGGTAGGCGGGTGAAAAGAATACGGTAGAATCAGAAGCTCTGTCGGTGGTCCAGCTGACCAAAGCGGTAGTAGTTTCCGGAATAACTGTAGGAGGACCGATTATTGTTAAATCATCAGTGACCCCTTGAATGGCTTGTATAACCGTATCAAGTATCTCTTGTAATTGTTGCACGTCTGTTATTTCTTGAACATGCTCGATTATTTCTTCAGTAGTTACTCTCTCGGTAGTTTGGATTGGTACAGGCGTAATTTCAGTGATTACTTCTATCGGCTCACTGACTGTATCGTGTTGACCATCACCGACCGTGTCTTCAGAAATTTGTTCGCTACTTATTCTGTAGTCGGCAGATATACCCTGATTACCTTCTCTGTCTGAAGACACAACTCTAAAGTAGTAGTCTCTACCCGGCTCTAGATTAGTTAAAGTAATTTCATGCTGACGACGGTCAGCAGTTGGAATTCTGACAATACCATAATTTGGTTGAAGACCATAATTCACCAAAGAATCAGCCTCTTTATCTGTTTCCCATGTTATTCTGACTTCGGTATTAGACACCGGTTCAACTTGGACATTACTTATTTTTGGCGGTTGTACTACATTTTGAGCAAAAGAAATACCGCTAATAGACATCAGTAAAAGAAAGAACACTAGTAAATATCTACGCATACTTTCATAAATTATAACACGTGATAATTTATTTTTTCTTCATTTACACAATACGTTCATTCTAATTCAAAATATTGTATATGTGGAGGTTATTGTTAAGTAAAAACATTAACCTCGCTACCTTCTCGGCAGAGCGGACGGGGCGTGAAAGCTTGCGAAATTAGCCGTTTTTTGCTAGCTAAAGATTCGGCTCCGCCGAAACTTCATTTTTTGTCCATTCAGCCCAGCCCTAGTTTCTGAAAGTATATATTATCAATACTATGATTCAAACCGGTTTTAGTGCCCTACATAGAGCAGAAATTAAAACGGAAACTAGGGCCGGGCTAGGTATTTTGGACGAATTGGTAAACATTATAACCTTACATAATAACTCACCGACAAGTACTAAGAGAGTTTTTGAACAAAACTTTAGCAGTATCTGGACTTACGCGTTTGGCGAATTTCTTTGTTACTTTCTTCACTCAAACCACCAATCGTACCACCAAGTACGCCTCACCCAGCCCCAGTTTCGGTAACCATTTATTACGAACGTAATAAATCAGAATCGTTTTAGTCAGTCACGAAAGAATATAAATGATCACGGAAACTGGGGCTGGGTCAGCGCCTCGAACTTCATCAGAATCACGTAAGTCATGAGTATATTCAATCTCTTAAAAATGTTATGTGTGATCACTTACTTTCCATAACTATCAAATATATTGCTTTAGTCATCGCTCGTCTTTGTCTTAGTTGTTTATTTATTTCAAGATGGATTGTACATCGTTTATCTCTTTCTCTATTAAGGTTTCTGACACCTCAAGTGCTTGATTAAGCTGTTCAACCGTTTCTTTTTCGCGTTTAGAGAGTCTTGGTCTTTTAGTAATGGTGTTGATTTGGTCGTATATTTCATCTCGCAGAGCTGAGAAGATCTTGGTCATTTGTTCTTCAATCTCTTTTGTCTCCCTACGTAGGCGGTGTTCAGTTGCGTTTCTTTGCTTTCTGTCAAAGTAGATATAAATACTTTGACCAACGATAATGAGAATTAAGAATATGATCAAAAGAGTTGTGCCGGTTAAGAATGACCAGAATGAATCTTTTTCCTCATCAGTTTCCGGTGGTAGCCAACCGGCTGTTATCAAGACAGGCGCAGTGCTTATGGTTCTATTACCGGCTTTGTCAAAAGCGGTTATGGTCACAGTGTATGTTCCGTCCTCTAAGTCTCTTAGCAGATAACCCAGTCTCGCTTCGTCCGGAGTTATTCTTACTGGCTCTCTGTTTGCGATTTCCATGTCGTAGTGACTGATCCCTGACATAGCGTCTCTGGATTCAAATCGTAGAGTTGGAAATGATCTGTCGCTACTACCCGGAATTACGTCAATTGTGAAAGAGTCCGGAGGAGTACTATCAACCATGAATTTACGGTTGTTTACAGCTCCCCATCCCACTTGGTTTCTAAATTGTACACTCAAGTAATATATACCATCACTTATCATACCTTCAGTTATTTCAAAACTTTCAACCGGTGGTTCAACGATATTTTCACTGTTAGTGCTGGGTACAAAATTTGAGCTGGTTGAAATTGCAATTGCCACGGCATTTACATCAAAAGGTATATCCCAAGTAAATTTTCCCACAGTTCTCGTGTACCACAGCTCTGAATCAAGCCAGTCCGTAGAACCTACTACCGGAGCACGCGGAGGGTCTCCAAAAGCTATAGCCGCGTCACTGTCAGTGTCTGCTTGAGGTGTGGTCTGTGTAGGTGTGGGGGTAGGGGTAGAGGTTTCTTGCGTGGGTGTAGTGTCTGCTACTGACAAGGTGTATGTACCGCCTGTCATGTTGTTAAGGACGTCAGTACCAAAACCATCGGCAGCCAATACGGTTGCTTCAGTAAAAGATACAGACGCGTCTCCGTCACCGGTAGCTCTGAAAGTAACAGTCATTAAGGGTGATTGAGTTGAAAATGGTGTCGGATTTCCACCTCCAAACTGAACTGTTCCGGCGCTATTAGAAAATGAAGGTTCGTTCGTCCACAGACTGAAGGCTGATCCTTCTCTGGAAACAGAAACAACACTTAGTTCACTTGGATCAAAGCGCAATTCAGCTTCAACCGCGTTAATCTGTTGACCACGAGGGTTGGCTTGTACGGTGATAGTAAAGGTTGACCCAACATTATACGAGCCCGTAGCTGGTGATATCAATAAATCTGCAGAATAAACAATATTGATCCCGAGTAAATATAGTAAAAAGAAAAGACACACTTTGCTAATAATTATTAGCAAATAACTTACTTTAAAGATCTTATTATCAAATATATTCAACAGTGGCATATAATCAAAAAATTATTTCTTTGTGTCAGGTTTAGAAGCTCTACTGCGTGTTACTTTCAGCTCTACTTTTTCTTTTTCCTCCGGCTTTAATAAAGGTAAGGTCATAACTAAAGATCCATTCTTTATTTTTGCGTCTGCCAACTTAATATCTACACTCTCAGGCAGAATTATGCGTCGGTAAAATTCACCCCATACACACTCTTCCGCAAAAAAACTACCATTCGGCTTCTTTTTTGGGAAGGCTAGGTATTCAGGTCTGTGCTTAACACCTTCTATTAGCACAATATCCGCATCACCTTCTATGGTCACTTTCACGTCAGACATGTCTGCACCGGCCACTTGTGCGTATATAACTATGATAGACTCAGTTTGGTATACATCAACATCTAACTGCGCCACTTTATCAACTAAAGACTCTTCATCGCTAGACAGAAGTTTGTCACCGCTACGCACCCCTTTACCTTTTAGTCTTTGTAAGAAAGCCATAGTTACATTATTATATACTTTTACTTAGTTTATTGTTTTTAGTTACCCACAATAAAATAAAACAGTAAACCAAAATAGAAATAAATTATCCGGTCCAATTAAATAAAAGTATTGAAAAATCGATTAGGTCTACTCTACCATCACCGTTAATGTCAGCCGGCGGGTCGGAACTGCCACCATCTGTTCCCCACCAGAAAAGTAAGATAGAAAAGTCAATAAGGTTTACTCTACCGTCTCTGTTCAGATCAGCGTTTATTGGTCTCTCTGCCTCTTGCCCTATCCCGTGATGTTTATAGTCTGAGTATCTGGACTCAACACCCTCACTGTTGGTCACCTTCACTCTGGTTCTGTAGCTACCTGATTGAAAACCGGTGGTGGGTATGGATATTTCCCACACACCGTTACTGTTTGAAGTGGCGGTGTGTGTCCGTCTGGTCGAAGCGTTATTTCCTCTCTCTATCTCCAGAGTTACTTCGCTATTGGGTATGGTTTGACCGGTGGCTGTCAATGTGTCACCAACGTCCGCCGGGTCTGGGGTTATTGATAGAGTTGGTGAGAGATGTATGTTTGATAAACTTGATGTACGACCACCGGCAACCGAAAAAGAAGTACTGAAAGTGCCGGTTTTGTTGTTGTTTATGTCTATAGCGTTTATCCCAAAGGTATAAACACCACGAGATATATTGTCTATTCTGATGGAGAAGTCACCGTTACTATTAGCTCGTTCAGTCACTGCCACAACACCATCAACCAAAACGTTAACAGTAGCGTTGGGAAAGGCGGTACCATTTATTACCACTCTGGCGTCACCGCTTTCAAAAGGACCGTCAATTGTTTCAAAACCCCCTCCACCCCCTCCACCCCCTCCACCTCCAACTCCACCACCACTTCCGCTACCATCTCCGCTGGCACCGGTGTCACTATCTTCTTCACTGCCTGAACCACCCTCATCACCATCACCCGAACCGTCATCATCAGGTAGAGAACCGTCACCGGGAGGGTCGGCGTCTTCTGTTGGCTGGCCTTCCGTTTCGGGTGGTACATAAAAAGTGAAGTTGAAGTCCTCTTGGTTTATGTTTCCTTCGTCGTCTTCACACCTTACGTGAACGTCGTATTCTGTATCAGGGACAACGGTTAAAATGCGTGAGTGAAATATTAAGCCGGTAGTGGTGAATTGGTTGGTCATGTTTTCATATTCAATATCCGGCTCAAACATATAACGACAAGTTGCTCTCTTGTTGGTCCTAACCGTCATTTCCACCATTTGTGTACCCCAACCTACGTTGCCTTCAGGTCTGCCCTCAAACAACTCTGCTGGAAATGGTGACCTTGTATCAACCATTCCGGTAGACACGCTCTCAACTAAGGCTATAAGAAATCCAGCTGATGCCGGCTTGTCACCTCCTGATATGTTTAATCTCACTGAGTGAGTACCTATTTCACTACTGTTTCTTATAGGTACTATATCTGCCGGAATTGTAGTAGTGCCGGTGGTGGTGCTAAAAGTGTACCCACCTGCAAAAGAGTTGGTGGTATGATTACCAACCCTAAACTCCAGATTGGAATTGGCGCTTATACCGGTAGATGGGTTTAGAGTATAAAGTATTGAGCCGGGAGATCCACCAAATATCTCTACCTGATCGACGTTGGTGCTCATAGTGGAGCTGGCGGTTCTAGGTACACCATTTACCAGTAACTGTACGTTCCTGGCGCTAAACGTAGAAGTGGGGTGTGTGGTCATAAATCCGTCCGGAGGTATGAACTCTAGAGAACCACCGGGGCTTATGTTGGTACCAAGTGTAAACCTGAGTGTATGGTTGGAATAACTGTTAGGTTGTGAGTTTGAAATTGTATTACTGTATTTACTTATGTTTTGAGCCTTTAGGTTATGGGCATTTGTTAACAAAAAAAAGACAGTGATTGTAAAAAAGAATATATAACCTACATGAATAAGTTTTATTGTTGGTATGAATTTACCAACTTTAGAGTACGAACTCATATTTGTAATTGTATCTCAAGATTGCTTATATATAGATAAATAGTCTGTAGATAAATATGGATAATTTACTAACCCTGTCTCAGAAACCCAGCCCAATCGAACCTCGGTTTCAGTGTCAATTTATACTACTATTGTATTTTTAGAGGGCTAAAAACGGTTTGACTCATTATTGAACATAAATAGTCAGTTCAGCAAATCAATTAGTAAAGTCAGGACATAGATATTTCCGGCGAGGCTATGGCTATGATGGTGTGTAGAGTATATCGCTGTGGTGAAAAAACTGAGGTGTATTTTTTACTGTGATAAACGTTTTCTATGAGATTGGTAACAAATAAATTCAACAAATGTGTAAATCCTGAATATGTATTTCTATTATATAATCTACTTTTGAATTGTTGCTATGTATAAAAAGAATTGCTACTATTTTACTGGTAAAACACCATATGAGGAGTTACCAAAATGAAAGTGTTAGCAAAGTTGGTTTTGGTGTTGGTATTGTTTTTTTCACACTCAAACCACAGTTTATCTGAGCCTGCTCACGAGACTGACAGGACAGTGAATGTGGAAATCATTATAAACTGTATCGACATTCACATCGGTATTAACGCCATCTGTTTTCAGGAACATCGCAGTTCTGGTACGATATTTTTACACGTTCATAGCTTGTCAGGACAGATATCACTCTTGGTGAGACAGACAGACGGGGTTGTTAATTTAGTTTGGCATAGGGACGCTATCTAAATGTCGTGTTGTAGAAGAAGGGTCATCTTAAAGATGACCCTAATTTAATGCAAATAATTTATGAACCCATGACTTACGCGTTTCTGATGAAGTTCGAGGCGCTGACCCGGCCTCGGTTTCCGTGATCATTTATATTCTTTCGTGACTGACTAAAACGATTTTGGTTATGGGCCTGTCCCCGAACTCGATTTCTCGCACTTTTCTAGGAATTTCATAGCTTAACCACGTGAGTTAAATGGTCAAAATGTGAGTTCTGGGCCATAATAAAACATACGAACGTCCACTCCGTACAGCGAGGACGTTTAACTCTGGATTGCCACGCTTCGCTCGCAATGACCGTTGCTGGGATTAAGTGTTTGATATAAGTTTAGCGCAGGATTACGCCATTGCGGTATAATAAAACATACGAACGTCCACTCCGTACAGCGAGGACGTTTAACTCTGGATTGCCACGCTTCGCTCGCAATGAC
>SKGH01000035.1 GCA_007117575.1 Candidatus Kaiserbacteria bacterium
AATTCTTTGATAAACGTTGTGCACTCTTACACCATTGCTCTTTTGCTTACTACTATCATCGGACTGATTTTACTGTATGTAAATTTCTTCAAGGATTTACCCCGTAGCTCAATTCAGCACACTCGTGATATTTTGCAGTACAGCTATCCACTTATATTTATAAGCCTTGGATTTGTTGCGTTGACCGAGATAGACACTATTATGCTTGGTATCTATGCCGACACCAGCGAGGTAGGGGTCTATGCGGTAGCGAAACAGATCATAATCAAACTGCCTCATATCGCTACCGCTATTGCCATGGGTACATTGCCCATCTTTGCAAAGATAAACGAGACAAATAGAGCAGAATTACGAACAAAGCTCTTTAAACTCTTAAAAATAGTTTCCCTTATTTATGCTTTTATTGCTCTGTGTATTATTGTGTTTGGAAGTTTTTTTATACGCTTAGTATTTGGTATAGAGTATATGGGTGCAGTATTGCCGATGCAGATACTGTCGATGTTTTTATTTCTTTTTGGCCTGTCGGTGATTTTAAGTGGTGTGTTGGATTATATTGGCAAGGCAAAAAAAAGAGCTGTTAATATTTCAATTACTATAGTTTTGAATATTGTTTTAAATATTTGGTTAATTCCTGAGTATGGCGCAGTTGGTGCCGCCATAGCAACTACCATTTCTTACTTACCATATATGATCTTGAATTGGTTTGAGATCAAACGTAATTTTCGAACTTAAGATCTTTATAGATAATGCATTAATTTATCTAATCATACTTGAATCAAAATAGTATACTTCCACATTTGTATCATCTACACCATGTCCGTGAAGTTTTTGAAAATTTGTATCAATGTACTCTCGTATGTCAGGACGTATATGATAACTTTTATTTGTGGACCAAGTTATCCAACCACTTCCTGCCAATTCTATATCTTCAAAGAATTGTATATAGCCATATCTACGCCTGTTAAGTAGACTAACGCGCTCTATATCTGCAGGAAGACCTCTTAAGTAATAATCACGCGGATATTGCCCAAAGAGAGTATCTTTTGTGGAATCAAAATTCTCAACAATAGTAGAGTATGCTTGAGAATAGATAGGCGCACCTTCTCTAACTGAATAAATAGAAGATGCTGTTTGAGTATATTGAAGTAAACTTAGTGATGCAAAAACAATAATTACTGCATAACGGATCTCTTGCGGATATATCTGGAGAAGACGCCATAATGAATACGTTATTACAATTATTGCCAGAGGAGTGACGTGTGAGATGTATGCGAATCCGCTATATCTATCTGCGATATACGAAAAAAATATTGCCGAAGATATAATGATTATATGCAAGAAAATTAGAATATTTCTTTTTTTTGTCTCTTCAAATGGTATTGAAAATAGAGCTATAAGATATAGTACTAAGCCGACTGAAAAAGAAAAAGGATATTGTACAAGGAATTCATAATAAACAGTGTTATCTCTACCAAAAAAGGATAGAAAATGAGTAAATGGGATTTGCAGAATATCAGTCTTGATTAAGACTGTAATTATTACCACTAGAGTAAGTGAAATAATTGAAAATAGAGCGTAAAAGTTTTGGCGGTAAGAGCGAACAAAAGCAAGTGTAATGAAGTAAAGTATAGTTGCTGGGACAACAATTAGTGAATTGAAATGAGTTTCCATAGTAATAAAGAAAATGAGGCAACAAATAATTGCCCATTTCATATTAAAATCAAAAACCGGTCTAAGTACAGAGGGTATTTTGTTTAGAATCAAGGGGTGATTTTTCTCACTTAGAGTTCTGTATAGTGTGTAAATAAGCGCGAGGAACAGTGGCAGAAGTAGCGCATACATTCGGGTGTTGCGAAAAATTTCAACATAGGAAGGGTAAATGACTGCCGCTCCGGCAATGAATAGGGCCACACTTGGGATTTGGGTGGCCCAACGTGCAAAGAAATAAAGCACAGCGATAAAAATTACGCCAAGTAAAACAGAAACCATCCGTGCAGATGCTTCAGACATTTCAAAAAGGGCAAAAGATCCCGATACTAAGATAGTGTGTGGCCACGCTCGTGTATAGTGACAATGCCTATCAACTTCTATACAGTCTGTAAGATTCCCTGGCTTCTTTTCTAACCAATCCCACTTATAAAAAGATCGAGCTTCTTGAAAAGACTTCGCAGCCTGAATCACTTGAAATTCGTCACTTTGAAAATCACGCACATCTATTTGGTAGGCGAAGACACCAAATGCAAGAATGAGTAGTACACAAAGTGCTGGCCATTCCCACTTATTCTTGTTTCGCAAATCTATGTCATTGGTTGATGAGTTGGTATGTCGATGGGAAAAGATCCACCAGATGAGAGTGCCGGATATTGTGGCGCAAAGCATCAAAATGAAGAGTTGGTCAGCTTGTAATTCAATGTTTATCTGACGCAGACCTATATCAGACATTGATTTATTAAAAACTTCTATAAATTCATTAAGAAAAAGGGTAAGGATTGATACTAAAAAAAGTATTTGCAGAACTATATTTACAGTTTTTACTGCTTTGTATTTCGCAAGTAGTTTATAGAGGTCGCTACTCCATGCGTGGAATAAAAAAACTAAAGTAAATATTGAAAAAACAATCCATACCTCTTTAGGTATGTAAAAATAGAAGAAATTAATCGTACTAAATCCTGCTGTATATATAGACGCAGTACAAAGTGCGACAAAAATGAAAAGAGTAAGCGATGAAAGTTTCAAGAAGTTCATGACTTATTCAATAGATATGGTTATCCTCTCAAGTGTAGGATTGTAGGAGTACAACCTTTCGGCGAGTATAAAATCTACAGGTTGCGCATTAGGGTTAAAGATTGGTGTTGGTTTATCTCTTTTTTCTATCCAGCTTGTTAGGATTGGATGATATGAGATTGATGACGAGTCACTGAGATAATTTTCAAACAATTCTGTTTCATCTCTATACTCATTAATACCACCTTCTTTTATTGAAGTTGCAAAAAGTCTTTCCTTGGGAGTTTGTGCGACTAGATGATAACCACTCCTGTAAATATCTCTATATGCAGTATATTCTTCTTGAAGTGCTTTGTTACGAATTGAGAAAATCATATTTTTATCAGGAGACGAAATGCTTTCTACAGTGATAACCGCGCAAGCTTTTGACCATGCTACATTTTTACAACCACCGTCTCTCGTTTTAGGAGCTAGAATGACATCGGGATAGCCATCATCCACGAGAGAATATCTAAATGGGAAAAAGAGACCGTCACTATTAAAGCTATATCTGGCGCCGTCCATGGATTGATTACCCTCAGTTAAAATGCTGTATTTAATATTTGGTTCATACCGGAATTCTTGCCATGTACCACGGGCTTCGGGGTCAAATGTAAAGGTGTAGGGCTCTTCGGCAATCATAGCTGTCACTGTTGCGGTTTGTGATGATCTGGAGTAAAAGTTAAAGGAGCCTTCTGTCGGTTCATTGAAAAACACAGTTGATGTTCCCATAATACGAGAATGTCCGACGACCATGAGTTTATTGGTATTAAGTGTGATTGAGGTCAAAAACCAGTCAGCATAATATGTTTCATCAGGATGGTATTCAAATGAAATAATATACACACCATCTGGCACTGGTACTGACAATTGTCCGCGGACAACTTCGTCTATAACATGCCCTGAAGCATGTCCGTCATCATCAAGAATTGTCTTTGCGAGAACTTCTCCGTTAAGGTCGTATACTTTAACATGTACTATGTCTGGTCCAGGGCTACGGTTTCTATCTTGTTTTGTAACATGGAGATCAATGGAGTCCTTAAAATATCCGATAAAGGTATGGGGACCACGAAGTCTATGTGTGATGTGTGTCTGTGAATTTGGTATAAAGCCAACGTCGTGGTTTACAAGTTTTGATTTAGGAAATGCGTCATCATAGATTTGTATGGTAGTTGGATTTTCTAGATTGCTAGGATAGTTCTTTTCCAACCAATCTGTAACGGATGTTGCCTCTGCAAAGGCTGTTCCATCAAGATGGGTAGGATTGGGTGTGAAAATATCTACACCATCAAAGGAAGCAATGCGGTGATAATTTGCAATTTTTCCATTGTAGAATGGTTTCCATTCAAACCTGCCACGACCATCAGTTTCTTCGTCACAATCTGGACATACGAGTGAAATTTCCCAATCACCAAAGTCTTGCATATCTGCTGTAACAACAATTGACTTGTCACCTATAAACTGTGTAGAACTAAAGCCAAAATTTATTGGTGACCCTTTTACTTGAGCATGTGTAGATCCGTCATTATCAAGATAATAGGATGAGAATTTGGGAGAATTGGGAAGCTCATCAATGTAAAGAGCTAGTGAATCATCACGAAAATAATCCTCGTTAAAATCTATCGTATACACTGCTGTGTATGTTTTGTGTTGGTAATAGGAATACCCTAAATAAACAAAAATTAATACTGGTACCAAAAGTATCAGAAATTTGATTGACTTAAGTATACGCGCAAGCCAGCGTGGGGGTTGTTTTTCTTTCTCCCGTACTCTTTTCGGGTGTAGGTTTGGGGTGTGACGGGGAGAAGTGGGTTTGCGGTTGGTGGCTACTCTTCTCCTTATGTCTAAAGTTTTATTCATGTTTCAAGCACCAAAAAATAACACAAAACAGCCCAAATGACCACCTTGCAGGGGAGACCGCACCCCTTTAGGTCTTACCCCTTTTACGTGGTTTATTGTAGCGTATTTTTTTTGCTTTTTCCATGATTTTTTTCTGCTTTCTGTACACAAGGATACTTTCTCATGACTTACGCGTTTCTGATGAAGTTCGAGGCGCTGAGTGAGGCGTACTTGGTGGTACGATGAACGGTTTTAGTGACGAAAGCAACAAAGAAATTCGCCAAACGCGTAAGTCCTGTTTCTATAAACGGTTTTTAGTACTATAATAGTGAGTGATATGGAAACATTTTTTATGGAGTTAACGCAGACGCAGTTAATAGTTATTGTGAGCATTTTAGCGGTTTTAACGCTGTGGGACGTGGTGTGGAAGGCGATGGCTATGTGGGTGGTGTGCAAGCGTGAGAGTAAGTTGTGGTTTGTGATCCTTTTGGTGGTGAACTCGGTCGGTATTTTGCCGATCGCTTACCTGTGGTATCAGGGGGCACTACCGACGAGAAAAAAGAAGGTAGAAGATAGTGAAGAAAAAGGGGAGTAGGTTGCCGTGGTAGCGTAACGGTGTTTGGCAACAGCTAGCTGTGTTTATGTAGGTTGGCTAGTGTTTATTAGACAAGTTATATATTGAAGGTTGTGTGATAAGTTTTGTGGTAAATTTTACCTTATACGTTTTTTGTAGTAGAGTATAGACAGTTGTAAACAACAAGGTGTGTTTTGCCTTGTGAAAAGAAAAGATAAGTACAATCAAATAAAGGGCTAAGGCCATGAAAAAGAAAATCGGTTTGGTTGCGTACCATGTGTTTGATAAAAAGTATCACCCGTTGCTTAAGAGGTATTTTGAGCTAAGATGGTTGTACTATACACGGCGGAAAGATTGGGAAAAATGTAACCGAGATAAGTATGATGATTTCTGCGAGTACCTTATAATCAGTAAGGATGATGAGTTTCTCTGCGGTTTCAGACTTTTGCATAGCATGCATTTTCCTGCTTTGCCAATGAAAGAATTGCTATGTGGTACACACTGGCTGAGCGAAAAGACGGAAATAATCGAGCTGTCTAGGTTTGTAGCTGAAACGAATGTGAACATGTCCTACTTGACACCTTTGTTGTTGGACGCGCTTAGGTGGTATTGTGGATGTAAGGGTTTGGATGCAAATTGTTTCTTTGCGGTGATGCGCATCCCTCTAAGAAAGGCGCTCCAGAACAATGGCGTGAACATTATAAAAATAACAGGTTGTATGAGTGCCAGACACAAAAAATCACACTTTCAGTTGGTTCAGATACGCATAAAGGATTGATGGTAAAGTAACTTGGTAGCCACGGGCTACCAAGTTTTTTGTATGGATAACGAAAAGCAGTGGTGGAAAGTTGTTTGTCTTATGGATATAAAACAAGTTTTTGATTTTAGGCTTGTGTTATACTTTTTTTATCAATCATGACTTACGCGTTTCTGATGAAGTTCGAGGCGCTTAGGAGCGAAAACCTGAGGCGTACTTGGTGGTACGATGAACGGTTTGAGTGACGAAAGCAACAAAGAAGTTGGTCAAACGCGTAAGTCCTGATCAATATTAAATCAGAACTAAAAGTTTTATATATATGTACAACCAAGAGCAGTTTGATTATGTGAAAAAGCAATTGGAGTCCGGAATGTCTGAAGCCGAACTCCGAAAGGTGTTAGCCGATGCCGGTTATGACCCTCCGGTAATAGACCTACTGCTAAAAGACGCTAAAGAGGAAGTGTTCCGGGCTACGAGCAACACAGCGCCGGTAGAGGAGGTTGATACCCGTCAAAACTCACACAAACCCTTAAACGTTTCTCATGCTGATAATGCAAACGAGACACAGCAAAAAGCAGACAGCTTCGGTCAGTTTGCTGTAGATACCGCAGAGCCGGCTTCCGGTTCTTTGTTTTCAAAGAAGTTGGTTATACCGGTAGTATTGGGAGTGGTTGGTTTGATGGTTTTTATAATTGTCGTGTGGTTTTTCTTTCTGTCGGGTAGTGGTGCTACGCGTTCTGCTGAAGCGTCTGTAGTTTGTGGAAACGTAAACAGTGGGTTTAGTTTATCTATTGACAATGATGGAGAAGATAATTTTACGCTTTAATACAAAGCGTAACTGAGGAAATAGAGGCGATGAATTTGCCGTATGTAGAGTTTGAAAATAATAATGGACAACTGGTTCCCATAATAACCGCCGGTTACGTTGATGAATATGATGAGTTATTTGAAGAACTATACCAACAAAAAATAAACGAGTTATCGCAAGTAGAGGATGATGGTGATGAAGCTCGTGAGTGTTTCAACAATGCTTTTTATGATTGCAAGAACGCAATCCTTACTTTTGACGGTGTGTATGAAATGAGTCTAAAAAATGAAGGTGGGGAGTGTGTAGCTGAACATGGAAAAGGTGATGGGCCTTTTATTTCATGCAGATATAGACAGGAAATCGTTGAAGAATTGCAAGATTTTAATGACATACTACTGCCTATGAATCTCAATTTAATGGAACTTATTCAAGAAAGTTCTTTCTATAACTCTTCCGGTGAGGTGAAAGCTTTTTTAAGCGAGCTTAGGGAGGAAGGTCAGCTACCTTTTGATTTAAAGTCTTCTGAGAGAGATTTTTCCGGTCTGTATTTACCGGAGGGCGAGATCTTCTGTGATGTTGTGTGGCGTGATGAACTTTCTTCATAAGTTTTATTTTTTTGAGAGTTTCATGACTTACGCGTAAGTCATGAGTTGATTACGTTTAATTACGAAGATGACTGCGTTGGCTTTTGTTTTGTGTGTTTGACTGTGTCGGTTAGTTGTCTTGCGAACCGGACTATTTTTTGTTAGATAGGTTGCTATTTTTAACAAACTTGGTAGAGTTTTGTTGTGTAAAGAGTTTGCGTGTCTCAGTTTAGGCAGAGTTTACCCAAACTCAACACACTTCAGTCTCCATGTTCTTTGAAATGAGGTAAAAAAGATGGCTATTTTAGATAGCAGTGATCAAGTAGGTGTGACGATTGATGAGCAGAATAGACGTGTTGATATTCGACTTCCGGCTATATGTGGCGACCCTGCAGATGTTGCGTGTCGTGTTCATGGACTTTTAAGTTTTAATAAAAAAGCCAGGATGTTTTTACGTCGAGACGGAACCCGGTTGAGTGTAATGATGCTTGTTCCTGCTGGAAATAGAGTAGACAGGTTTGTCAATGATGGGATGATGGTGGAAGAAGAAGCGCGTATTGCAAATGTCCATGGTTTGGACGTTGTGTATCTGGGTGGTAACAACGTAAACCGATTAGACCGCTGTAAGTATGTGAGGCATTTGAGAAAGGTAAACAAGTCAATATGTTTCGTAAGACCTGTTCCCAAACCCTTTAACGTTACCTACGAGCAACTTCAGAATCCCATCGCAGATGACGACCTTGAGCTACTGAGAGAAATATATCAGATGCGCTCCGGTTGTTGCCCTGACGTTTTAACGAATGAGTCTTTTCATTCACTTGCCAGCAGATCTATCTTGGTCGTGGCCAGAAACGAACGTGATGAGATAATTGCGTCGGCTGTAGGTGAGTTATGGTCATTTGGTAGACTGACTTTGCTTAAAGTCAGTGAAGTTTTCTCAAACCCTGAAAAAAGGGTGAAAGGCGCGGCCACTTTTTGTGGAATTAAAGTAGTAGAGATAGGGAGAATTGTGGTGCGGTCTAACTTGATCGCCTATACGGAATCGGCAGTCTACAACAACCTATTGGCTGTAGCGACCAATGTCGGGCTAAATACGCTCGCCGGCATTTTACCTCAACACAACATTGCACAATCAAAAAATAAGGAGGGTTATGAAAGCGTTGCAGTTTTATATACTGCCTGCTGAAACCTCTCAATGAATTAGAATGGGATAACCGAAGTACGGAGGTTTTGTGCTTCGGTTTTTTATTTTTTAGGTTATTGATAACTCTTTAGCTAAGAAGTATTAGACTGAGTTTATGAATGAAAACGAGTGCAGATTCTAAGAATCTTATTTACCGGATAAAGAGTGAAAAAGTGTAAGATATTGACAATCTCTATTTTATGTTTATTCTTTTGTTCAGTTAAAGCCACTGTGGCTTAACTAGTTGTTCTTTTTCTAGGAGTGGGGTCATGAAAGATCAGATTGAAAGTAAAAATGTAGTAATTGTTATGATAACAAGGGATTTTGAAAGACAACCCAGACACTTTCAGGATTATCATGCTATCAGCAAAGGTGACTTTTTCTGTGCTGAGACCGCATCAAATGCTGTGCAGTATTTCGTAACCTTAGAACCGGCCAATATTCAAGTGTGGGCCACCGGTGATCATTGTCACCCTTCTGAGTCAGGCAACAAAAAAATGTGTCTCGGCCGATTAGTCATAAATGCTTGTCTAGACCTTCTAAATAGTTTAGACAATGTAGATTGTGGAAGTGTTTCAGACACAAAAGTTGTGCCGGGAGATAATCTGTACAGTCGGTGCATGAATGTTTGCAAGATGGCGAAAGAAGGGGGTCTCGACTTTTTATTTATTCTTGACACATGTGACGATTACTATGATATGTGGCAAAGCGAAGCTAAAAGAAATGGGGTCGGGATATTTGTATGCCCATTGATCACTTGTGACCATAAGGTAAAGCTTAAGGATCGGGTGTTGACCTCAATCACCGCATTTATTGCCGGCTTGTCAGGCATAACTCTTTCTATGTTGGCTAAAATGGCTGAATGGAGAAATCGCCACAGTCGCAAAAAGGTTATCTCAACTCAAGGCTAAGAAAATAGCTTAGCCGGTATTCATTTGCCTTCACGAAGTTTAGTGAGGGCAATTTTTATGTAGTAATAAAAAAAAGAAGAGGCTAGATTCAAACAAATAATGCAACACTCTCAGGTCTCTCGGGATATAGGATGACACCTGTTTTCTGATAGAATACCTCACAAGGGGGTCAAACCACCAAGTCGCTTCCGAGGTCGAGTGTTTAATACATACTCAACCTCGGCGATCTCATGGTTTTTGATTTTGCCAAAGTCTGTCCCCTTAGGGAAATAGCGACGGAATAATC
>SKGH01000074.1 GCA_007117575.1 Candidatus Kaiserbacteria bacterium
CTGTTCAGCTTTATTATTCAAATCTAGGTACTTGTGACACCTTGATACCTGATACAGACTTATCGGGTAACGAAACCGGATTTATAATAACTGACGCACCTCTTGATATTTCCGGACTTAACCCACAAGTTTATCAATCAATATGTTTACAGGCTACGCTTACAGATTTAGCGGTTCTAATAGATTGGAGTGTCTCATGGAATAATTCATTCACTTTTCAGTCGGCTTATAGATGGCGTAACGATGATGGCGGTGAGTTAGATGATTTGTGGTATAACTCTGCTTGGGGTAACAGGCTTCGCCTAAGTATAGACCCAGATAATGTAGATGATGATCTGTATGATTTTCCTGTCTATGTTGATCTTTCTACTTTACCACCACAATTCTTCTCTGAAAGTCGTTTTGATGCCGGTGACATAAGGGTAACATCTGGTGATAAAATATCTGAACTACCACGTGAATTGGTGAGTTTTGACGCCACTACTGAGACCGGTGAGTTACACTTTAAATCCGACTTTTTAAGCTCGGCCAGTACAACGGTTTTTTATATATATTTCAACAATCCAAGTGCAGTTGAGCCGTTACCTAATTCAACTTATGGTTCACAAAATGTTTGGACCAATGGTTATTCAGCTGTCTGGCACCTTAGAGAAGAGTCCGGCTCTGTAGCTTTTGATTCTACCGGAAATGCAAATGGTAATTATCAAGGTGTGCTACCAAGTGCAACTAGCAGTATTCTTGGTATCGGACAAGAGATTACCGGTATAGGATCATCCGGTGATTATGTATCTGTTACAAACAATCCTCTTATTAATTCTGCCAGTGAACAGCTGACTATATCATTTTGGTCATATTTATTGGAGGAAAGTAGCTTTACTGCCGTTTTAGACGCTACCGATGGTGACTGGAGTGGTAATGGTTATAGTTTTTATTTTAGAAATACCACGGGTGGACATTTTGCTTGGAATATAAATGGTACCGACTTACGTGCCGGTAACCCAGTTTATGGGTCTTGGCAATTGGTTACCGCGACTTTTGATGGAAGTCAGAATTTAATGGAGCTCTATCTCAATGGACAACTTATCGGAAGTAATCCAAGTGCTCCGTCATTTGTAGCTACTAGTACAGAAGCGACATGGATCGGGAACATGAGTAGTCGTAACTGGCAGTTTAATCAAAATATAGATGAATTTCGTATCGCTAGTACTTATCGTGAAAGTTCTTGGATAAATGCTGAATATGTTAATCAATACACTCCTTTATCCTTCTACAGTATAAGTCCGATAGAAACTTTGCAGGAAAGTGAATCAGCCACTTTTTCAGCATCTCAAAACACTGCTTTGATCGGTGTGTCTAAGGGTGATACTCAAAGATTACGTATACAGATAGTAAATGAAGATGGAGGTCGTAATGCGCAGTATCGGTTAGAGTACTCAGAATCAACAAGTGGTCCATGGAGTCAGGTTGGTCAAAAAGACTCCGTTACAGCCCATTGGATAATGTCGACATCTACTAAATTCATTGATAATGAACCAACTTTTAATGTCTCCGGGGGTATTCTTGATCCGGTAGGTCTATCTTTTTTATCTGGTTTTCTAAAACAGATCGCATCGCAGACAAATACGCTGTTTTTACCTCCGAGTACCTTTACAGAGCTTGAGTATGCTATTACACCAAATAACAATGCAATAGATGGTGCTAGTTATTTCTTCAGAGTCACTGACGCCGGAGAACCGTTAGATAATTATTCAGTTCTAGCGGAAGCCTCTGTGGTGAGCGAGTTGGCAGATGAATTGCCTGAGGTGCAAACCAACTCACCACTATCGATAGCTACATCAAGTGTCGTTGGTTCTGGCGATATTATCGATGATGGTGGCGGAACAATTATTGAACGTGGTTTTGTATGGAGTAAAGCGAGCTCAACCAACCCCGGCAATGTTTCACCTAGTATTCAGACTAATTACTTACACTTCACCTCTGAAGCTGGAAGTTTTGGAGAGGGCTTGTTTGATTTAGGTCTTGAAAATCTTGATACTGGTGCAGTTTATTTCTATCGTGCCTATGCGCGTAATTCTGAGGGTTACACCTATGGTAATGAATTTAGCTTTACTACCTTGGTTGCTTTACCTGAAGTAGAAACCATAGCGCCTAGTGATGTTGCGCAAGACTCAGCTCTACTGCGAGGAGATTTACTTAGTACCGGTGGAGATTTAGAGGATGTTACAGTGGTCGGTTTTGTCATAGCTACTTCTAGTCAAAGTACTCCGGATAATGTTGACCCGAGTCTTTCCGGTTATGCTTTTGCTACTAGTACCGCAGGTGCGTTTGCTTTGGGTGTGTTTACTGGTGCCATAGAGGGTCTTGATATTGACACTACTTACTACTACCGAGCTTTTGCTCAAAATTCAGTAGGTTTTACTTATGGTAACGAGTTTGAATTTACCACCTTGGGTGATCGTTCAACTTTGCTTACACTTAACCCAATTAATATCACACAAATAACCGTTGATGGTGTCGGTGACATAATCGACTTAGGCGCAAATAATCCAACTGAACGCGGTTTTGTGTGGGCAACTTCAAGTCAGCCAAATCCAGGTAGCGCTGATCCCGGTAGTTCCGGTTATACGGCAAGTACTACCGAGATTGAACCAGAAGGATTCACAACCGGAGAATTCATCATTACTCTGACTGATCTGCAACCGGAAACTACCTACTATTACCGTGCTTTCGCCCGTAACTCAGAAGGTTATTCTTATGGTAGTCAGATTCAGTTTACTACCGCCAACCTACTGCCATCAGTGGTGACTGGTGTAGCTACAAATGTTTTGACTAGGAGTGTTACTGGTGTGGGAGAAATTGTAGATGATGTCGGTTTAGAGATAATAAGTAGAGGTTTTGTTTGGGATTATATCCCCAGAAGTAAGCCGGCTAGTACTACGGCACCTGATGACACTGATTACGCAAGGTATCTTTTTGAAGGCGCAACAACTACTGACAGCTTTAATGATATTTTAGATCAGTTAGAATTCAATACCATTTATTATTACCGTGCTTTTGCTGAAAATGCTAATGGAGTTTCTTATGGTGAAGAGGTAAGTTTTACCACCAATAATGCTCAATTTGGTAGACCTAACGCTACAGTTTCAGCTGGTGGCTGGACTCCAACTCCTCTACAGAACAATATTAATACAGCAACAATTGATTTCAATTCCTTTATATCGTCAGCTAATAATACTGACGGGGATTCTGCTGTGATCGGTATCTCAACATTAACAGACCCTGCTACTAACACGGGTCATTTTCTGCGCTATGTTTATAGAAAGGACCAGTCTGGTGGCCACTCAGTTGACTTCCGAGTTCGTTTATTACACGACAATACCTTGATTAGGGAATGGGTTCATACTGGAATGGAAGACGAATTTATCTATGCTGAAAGAGAATTAACAACTGCACAAGCGTCTAATATCACCGATTACTCAGCTTTAGAAGTTGAAGTTATACGTCGAGGCGATACAGGCGGTGACCCCAGTACCTGGCGTAGGGTTCAGGTATCTTGGATAGAGTTCGAAGTACCTATACCACCAACAGTAACTCAGCCAGAGGTGACAGTAAATCCGGCTACCAATATCCAAATGTTTGAGGCTACCGGAAATGGAAACATTACTAATGACGGAGGTGCGGTAGCTACAGCACGCGGATTTGCCTTTGCCACATCAAGTCAATCATTGCCAGGAGACACCACATCACCTAGCTCATCTGGTTATAACGATGCTGTGTTTGACACTGGCGGTCCTTGGGGTACAGGATCATTTAGTTTGCAGATGTTAAACTTAGAACCAGACACAACTTATTATTACCGTGCTTTTGCTGAAAACTCTGAAGGGTGGGGATGGTCTACTACCGAGAGGCAGTTCACCACTCTTCCGGTTATACCGCTGGTAGAAACTCTGCCAGCTCAGGATATTTTAGCGCTTAATGCTACAGGTAGAGGCGAAATCACACACTTAGGGGACTCTGCTGTAACTGAACGTGGCTTTGTCTGGGCAACATCAAGTCAATCTTCTCCTGGTAACATAGCTCCGGAATTTTCATCATATGCAGATAGTGTGAGTGAGACAGATTTAAGTGGGTTCGGATTAGGTACTTTTCAACTTACTCTAAACGATCTCAGTGCTCAAACGGTCTACTATTATAGAGCTTATGCTCGTAACGCCGATGGTTATTCTTATGGTAATGAGTTAATTTTTGAGACCGAAACAACACTGCCACAGATAACGACTCTGGCTCCGCTTGACCCTATCGGACCGGAGATGGCTACCGGTACGGCCGATCTGGTATTTGAGGGCGCTTCAGATGTGACTGAGGTAGGTTTCGTGTGGGCAACCACTAGCCAAGCTGACCCCGGTAACGTAACGCCTGAGAATTCCGGTTATACCGCTAGCACCACTGATGTTGATGTTAATGGTTTTGCTACCGGTGTATTTCAGTTACCTATCACCGGTCTTCAGGCTGAGACCACATTTTACTATCGTGCCTTTGCACGCAACAGCGACGGTTATACCTACGGTAATGAGGTTCAATTTATTACTGTAAGTGAATTTGCTGAAGTATCCACTTTGAATCCTGACCCTGACAATATTTCCGAAGAATTCGCTTTAGGTGAGGGAGATATAACCTCACTTGGCATTGGTGGTGTTGTAGAGCGTGGTTTTGTGTGGGATGAAGTGAGTCATTCTAATCCAGGCAATATTGCACCTGATCTTTCTGCTTACGCTACCAGTACTGCTGAGTCTGGTACTTTTGGGGTTGGTCAATACAGTCTGACCCTGGGCGGTCTTATGCCGGGCCGAGTTTATTACTACAGAGCTTATACTTTAAACGATGCAGGATACTTCTACGGTGAAGAAGTTACCTTTATCACACCGACTTTAATGCCTATACTTGAGACATTTGTTCCCACCGGTATAGAAGTCGATCAAGCAATGGGTCAGGGAGAGATAATTGATGAGGGTGCTTCAGACGTAATAGAGCGTGGCTTTGTGTGGGCAACTTCAAGTCAACCTTTCCCCGGAAATGCTTCAACTACAGAATCAGGATACAACTTTTCCACCAGTACTACCTCCGGACCTTTTTCAGTTGGGAGTTTCAGCTTGTTAATGGAGGATTTGGAAGAGGGCATGATCTACTATCGCGCTTTTGCCAGGAATTCCAACGGTTACAACTATGGTAACGAGGTGTCTTTTATGACTAAGACAATTCCTAAATTTTCAAACATCAGACTTAATGACGAATTGGATATAGTTCTTATTGAGGGAACAACCACACCGGTATCATTAACAGCCGAAGTAACCGATTTGGCCGGTTGGGAAAATATAGACATAAGCACAGCTGAAGCGGTGATATATCGTTCCGGAGTAGGTGAGACATGTACTGCTGACGATAATAACTGCTATGTAGTAACTGACTGTTCATTGACTTCAACCGGTACCACTACCGCGGAAATTACCTGTACGGCAAATATCCAGTTCTTTGCAGAGCCAACTGACATAATTTCACCATTTGAATCAGAGCATTGGAGTGGCTTTATAACAGTATGTAACGATGATAATAACTGTGACGAAGGATTTTCTGATGAGGAAGTCGATCTGTATAGTTTGCTGGCTGTAAGTGTTACCTCTATGATTAATTACGGTGCCTTAGAGCCCGGGGACAATACCGGTAGTGATAATCAAGTGACTGAACTTATTAATACCGGGAACAGTGCTTATGAGATTATGGTTGATGGAACAGATATGATTGGTAGCGATATGATCACTGTGGGCAATCAACAGTATAGCCCAACACCTTTTACGTATGGTGACGGTACACCATTGTCAGTTTTTGAAAATAGTACCGGAGTATCATTGAGCAAGCCAACTTCAACTAATCCTGTGGCTGATAACCTTTATTGGGGTCTGGGTATAGGCTCTGGGTTACCGGCTGGTCAATATACGGGACAAGTATTTTTCAGTGCTGATCCTTAAAATTATCATATATGAAACAATTAATTTCACTCACACTTGGTTTGTACATTGTATTTTTTTACACAACACCTTTAGCGTATGCTGTTGGTAGTTTTGGCATAACTCCACCTTATGTAATAAATCAAAATTTAGAACCGGGATCTGTTCATGAGCAGATTGTATATATTGTAAGACGTGATGCGTCAAAAGAAATAATGGTGGAAATTGTCTCAAATGTCCCCGGTGCAGATAGTTGGTTTGAAATCGATGCCGGAAACAGTTTTCCTATACCTGCAGGGGAAAACAAATATCCGATAAATGTGACAGTAACCGTTCCTGATGAAGTTTCAGCCGGAACTTATACCGGTGTATTGCAAGTAGCTGTTAGAGCTATTGAAGGGGAGGGTGATTCAGGAATGATATCTGTTGGTTTAAGAGCTCGCGCCAGAGTTGATTTAAACGTTCTCTATGACGGTGTTGGTGCACAACAAGGAAATAGACAAACAGCAACCGCTCTTTTTAGTGGAGTCATTATCGGTTGGATCGTAACGCTTGCAGTATTACTGATGTTAATATTCCTTATTTTCTACAGCAGAAGAAAATTTAAGAAATTTAAAAAAATTTAGTGTAAAAAAGTATTTTGTTGATATTTGTGTATGGGATATTTTGGCTAGGTAAAAAAAACTACATATCAATACCTGGCGTAAACTCAGGGAAGTATGTTGCAATGGTCATTAGTTCAAAATTTGGAAGTATATCTTCCGGCGATTCACGCTTAAGTAAAAATAAAAAAGCTTTCTCAACTACGTCTTCCAACTCCTCGTCTTCCAGATCAAAACGATCGATAGTCTTGGGTGAGACAAGTACTCTGTAAGAATGTTGTCTACCGGTTTCATTAGTAACTATAACCTTAAATATTTTTTTAACATCACTTTCTTTGCTGACGGATATCTTTAACATACTGATATTATACACTTTTTTTTAATTATCAATATAGCTAAATCATGAATCAAATATTGTGGATAAATGAATTTTTTTTGACTATTACATGTATATGATAGTTGTATACAAACTAATCTTTAAAAATGATCAAACTAACCTCAAAACGTTATATATATTTGTTATTTACAATAAGCGTTATTTTTATCCTTTCAATTTTATTTATATTTACTTATAATCACCAAACTATCTTTGCAGGTGCTTGTCACACTTATACCAACCCTACTGACGTGCAAGACATCCCCTCTGGTTTTGGATCGCCTTTTTATGAGGTTGGAGATAAAAGTTTGTTTATCAGGGCTGATTGTCAAGGTCAAACGACGACCATAAATATTGGCAATAATGATCCCCAGACCTACATATATAAAGATGTATACGTATGGAACGGGAGTAATTGGAACAAAAGATCACTCACTAGCAATGATAATTGGGTAAAAGGCAGTGCGTCTATTTTGGTTAATGCCAATGAACTCAGCGACCCTAATAGTGCTGTAGCCGTTTATATTTGTACTCTTGAAAGTGGGCAGTGGAAGTGTGGTTGTAGAGATAGTGCATGTGAAGGAGATAGTGCGAGAAAGTGGCAATTGCAACGTTTTTCTCAGGATGTGCAAATTCAGACTGGAACTGTAAATACAGGTAATCTTGCTTTACTTGAAATGGGTGGGACTAACTATGCCATGATGTCTATTGGAAACTATGATGGTTCTACCGCCACATGGGGTCAGGTTAGGCCGGTTATTCGTCTTTATCATGAAAACCCGTCTCTGGTTAGAAACCAGTTACAACAAATGTATAACAATGGACAGCGTAAAATCGCTTTGTTTTTGTGGTACACCAGAACACCTCAAGGTGTAATACATGGTCACCACGCTGTTACTTCAAACGGTGGCAGACTAAATTCTAAACATGAACAGAATCTTGTAAATCTTCTTAACGATATAAAAAATACCGGTTTTGACACCTTATACTTTAGGTTTGGTACGCAAGATCAGTCACATCCTCATAGTTGGACATCTTGGAATGAAGAACTGTACCAAGAAAATAAAAACTTCGTTTTCTCCACAAGAGATTTGGTGACAAGTACTATGGCGGGAAGTGGTATACCGGTATGGTTTGATTTGGAAAACGAAATTGGTGGTGCGTGGAATGGACAAGCGGGTTCGGGTCAGCAGTATGACTATCAATACAGGCTATGGCGTGATTACGTTGGGAGATATGGTAGTGGTGCAGATACAGTAGGTTTTAGTCAGATATTACGAACAGGAACGTGGGCTAGTGAACAAATGAGAAATTTAAAAGAGATCTATGGTAATCACATGCCACCAAAGCTGGCTGGCACTATATATGGTGATGAATCAAAAAAATTTACTCAATTAAGAAACAATCTTGCAAATAACGGATGGTCTAATATGCCTTTTGTGGTCATTGAAGGTTATTATAATGATCAAACATTGGTAAATGAGATATTGAACGCACGTAATAATCTTGGTGTACGAATACATACGTTGATTCAGTGGCCACTAACCAGAGAGGGTGCAAATGCGGGTAAATTACATTTTGACATCGAAACACCTTTATTGTTACCGGATTTTGTTTTTGGAGGCGGTGGAAATAATAATAACAACAACGAAAGTGTTGATGGTGGGGGTAATAATACAGGCGGGGAAGACGGTGGAGCTGTAATTGAGTTACCTGAACCGGTGATAGAGAGCGCTGGCGCAGGGTGTGCGGAACTTAACTGTGTATGGATAAGGGGAAATAATTTCGGAACACGACCGACAGTGGATGTCAGGACTATTAACTATTGGGGAAATCCTCCTTCGGCACAATTTCCGTATCGTAACTATGAATTATACCGCAGTGGCAATTTAGATGTTTTAACACTTGAACTTCCTTCTCATCTTGTACCAATATTTCATGAAGAAGGTCTGCATTTCTGGGTAATTAATGATTCCAGTAAATGGAATGTCAAAGAAATATTCATTAAACCTTAAGATTTATCTCAAAAATAATACTTTTACAATAGTTAAATAATTTAAAAAGACACGGTCTTTTTCAAGAAGGTTGAAACAATCTTTGTTATGAATGCTGTGTGTTAATAATGAGTCGCTTTTTCAATTAACTTCAAAACCACATCATAAAAAATGAGATGAACAATCATTTTTTGAATCGTCATTGATATAAATTCAGGATAACTTTCCGCTTTCGCATGCACTGAACATTTCTGCACTCCAGACGCCACCTAGTTCTGGTTTCAGTGTATATATAATACTTCTATTGCAACTTACTAAAACAGTTTTCAATTAGGGTATTGATGTAAATAGGGACCCAACAAATAATTGTGTCTGATACAATCTAAAGATAATCAACTTTAAAAAATATCATGACAAAAATCACTAAAGTAAAATCAGCAACTGATAAAATACTGGAAACCAATATTAAAAACCTACGCACTTCACTCACCTCTCTATCTATGGAGCAATTCATTGCTTCCACCATAGAATCACTAATGCAGGTAGAAAGAGCGGAGTATCTTGAGGCCGAACAAGAAGATAAAGGTAATGGATTTTATAGTAGATCCCTTCAATCATTGTCTAAAAATTGCCTTTTGGTCAATGTTCCCAGAACCAGAGACAAAGGCTTCGCTCCTCTAACCCTGGAATTGGCTAAAATGGGTGGAGAGCAGATAGATGA
>SKGH01000034.1 GCA_007117575.1 Candidatus Kaiserbacteria bacterium
CGCGTTTGGCGAATTTCTTTGTTGCTTTCGTCACTCAAACCTTTCATCGTACCACCAAGTACTCCTCACCCAGCTCCAGTTTCCGTGATCATTTATATTCTTTCGTGACTGACTAAAACATTTTTTGGTTTATTACGTTAGTAATAAATGGTTACCGGAACTATAGCTGGGGCTGGGTAAGCGCCTCGAACTTCATCAGAAACGCGTAAGTCATGAAAAACTTTATCCAGTTTCTAAAAATGAAAAAGCGGTCATTGAGACCGCTATGAATATGTTGTTCACATCTGTGAACTTGATTATGAGTTTACAGAAATAAAAAAAATGTGCAAGCTTTTTTCCACAGTATTTATCAATAAAACACAAAAAACTTGTCTTGACAAGTCCACAAGAGAGCAGTTTGGTAAGCGAGATTGGAATTTAACCGAATAAAAATAACTTTATGATGTTATACTAAGCCCGATGAAAATTAAAGAAACAATTGATAATTATAAACTACTGGTTATTAACTGGGCAAAAGAAAAATCGCGATCAGCTCAAGCTCGTTACTGGCTCTTTATTGCCGCTTTTACAGAAGCCTCGATCTCCCCACTTCCCCCTGAAGCTGTACTTGTACCACTCTTACTTGCTAACGCTAAACGCTGGTATTCAGATATTCTACTTACTGCCACAGCTTCCGTAATGGGAGGGGTTCTTACTTATTTTATAGGCTTATGGTTTTTTGATACTTTTGGTTCAGCCTTAATAGACTTCTACGGACTTGAAGGAGACCTAGAAAAAATAGCCGGTTTTTATCAAAATAATTCTTTTTGGACTACTTTCATTGCAGCTTTCACTCCCATACCTTACCGCCTCTTTGCTTTAGCTGCCGGACTTTTTAGTGTGAACTTGGCAGTTTTTATCATTGCATCATTTATCGGACGAGGACTTCGCTACTTCCTAGTTGGCTACATAATGCACCGTTACGGAACAACTATAGGCGACCTAATGTTTAGACACTTTAATCTCTCCGCTCTTATTATCGGCCTTTTGGTTTTGTTGTATATATTTATTAAATTCTAACCCTCTACATTGGATAATTATATATAATGGTTTATATATAATTTTGTTTATGATCTCTAAGACTTTGTAACAAAACCACCACTTTATCACCTTTGTTTTACTTTAAGTATTAACAATCAACATATATAAAACATCAGTCAACCATCACCTCAGTGGCGTCAGGAAAAGAATTATATCCCCTTGCTCTCATACTGGCGCAATAAGCTCCCACGTCATAAATCCTTACCTCATCACCTATTCCCGCCTTAGAAAGCATTATGGTATCTATACTCTCAGGATCATTTTCTACCGGAGTAAATATGTCTCCGGACTCACAATTGTGACCCACAACCACATAAGGTATTTTTTCCTCTGCATCATTTATAACTTCTATTTTATGCCTTGCGCCATACATTACGCTTCTTAAAAAATCATTCATACCAGTATTTAAACGAAGAAATGTATATCCATTTTTTCCCGTATCAACTATATCGTCAACAGTAGCCACCAAAACTCCGGCGTGAGCAACTAAATACGTACCCGGTTCTATCTCCAAACTTATTTGTCTACCTGTCTTGTTGGCAAAGTTATTGAGTTTTTCTGAAAAAACCGCCCCCACCTGCTTCATATTTGTTTCGCCTTCACTGCCATAACGATGAACCTTATAACCACCACCAATATCAAGAATGTTCACGTCAGGCATTTTTTCAACCACCTCCAGTGCCACATCCATTACCTGCCCCCAAATATCCGGGTCAGAACCCGAACCTACATGAATATGCAAACGATCCACCAGCACACCACACTTACTTACCATCTCTAAAACTTGAGGTATATATTCATGCCATATACCAAAACTTGCATTTACACCACCGGTTGAAGTTCTTTTATTATGACCTCCTAAGTTAAAGTCTGGATTGATCCTAACTCCAACTCTTAAAGGGTGACTTGGCTCAGCCAGAAATAATTCCAATTGCTTCAACGAGGTAGCCACAAACAAAATACCCTTATCTAAAAGGTAGTCAAAATTATGTGGAGCCTGTTGTGATGACAAAGATATCTTACCGGCTTCCACACCCTGCTCTATCAGATAAACAGCCTCGTAACTAGAACTGGCATCGAAATGAATGCCTGACCTATTCATAATAGAAACTATCTCAGTATGAGGATTTGCTTTCACCGCATAACGAACACAAAAACCAAAAGGGCATTTAATACCGAGTAGCTCATGTACCTTTTGCTTGATAACGTAACGACTATACTCATATCTTGGCGTTAACTTATTCATACCATTTGAACACTTTATACACTAACAGTATAACATCAGGCATAAACAATTTAAAAAATACCACTCTCTTTCAAAACAAAAAACACCGAGTATGTACTGGTGTTTTTTGTTCTCCATATACGACTCTTCTCTTGACTACGACTCTTGCATTCTTGGTAACACGTTTATCGTGGTGTGTATAGGAGGGCTATAGTCACAC
>SKGH01000105.1 GCA_007117575.1 Candidatus Kaiserbacteria bacterium
CCATTTATTACTAACGTAATAAACCAAAATCGTTTTAGTCAGTCACGAAAGAATATAAATGATCACGGAAACCGGGGCTGGGTCAGCGCCTCGAACTTCATCAGAAACGCGTAAGTCATGAATTCCTTCAGTTTTAAATTAACTCGTAAACTTAAACAATGTAAATTCAGATCTAAGTTATTTGATATTTTTATAAGAAATTATCCCCATAGCTTTCTTGCGACTATACCCCCTAGGGGGTATAGTTTTTATATGGAAAAGAAAAAAACTGTAAGTAAGGAAAAAATCATTAGAAGACTAAAACTGCTAGAGGGTCAAATCCGTGGTCTTCAAAAAATGGTTGAAAACGATACATACTGCATTGACATAATCACACAAACTTCTGCCGTTAAACAGGGACTTTCAAATGTTGAGGATATTCTTCTGGAAAAACACATCTCTCACTGCGTGGTAAACCAAGTCAGATCAGGCGAAGCAGAAAAAGCCAAGGCTGAGATTTTAAAAGTATACCAATTAAAAAGAAAGTGACATGAGCAATGAAAAATTTCACATAATAGGCATGAGCTGTGCTTCATGTGCCTCAATAATCGAAAAAACCGTAAAAGATATTGATGGAGTAAGTTCGGTTAAGGTAAATTTTGCCACAGAGAACATGGTTGTATCATACGATACTAAAAAAACAGACCCGACTATCATATCTAAAGAAATAGAACCCTTAGGATACTCTTTAGTTATACGATCCGGGAAGGAGAAGAATAAGAATTCAGAAACAGAGCCGGAAAACGAATCAAATTCATTAAATAAAGAGAAGTTGCAGGAACTGGCTTCTATGCGTCAGGACCTTTATTCCGCAATACCAATCGCGGTTATTTCATCAATCATGATGGCTTGGGAGATTCTCATTATTTACAATATTCTCCCCATGATGAATGCAACGGTGGAAAATTTTTTTCATCACCTTATACCTGTCTTAGCAACATATATACTGTTTGTCATAGGTAGACCATACCTTAAAGGAATTTATATCTTTCTCAGACATGGCAAAGCAAACATGGACACCTTGGTGGGGATTGGTACCTTAACAGCCTTTCTGTATAGCTTCACGATAACTGCTTTTAGTGATTTACTAAGTCCTTACATAGACGTCAGTCACCAATACTACGACGTGACTATCGTAGTTATAGCTTTCGTAGCTCTCGGAAAATACCTTGAGTTACGTTCAAAGATAAAAACCGGTGACGCTATTCAAAAACTCATACAACTCCAAACCAAAACCGCTCTCATAAAACGCAATGGGGTAGAGGTTGAGGTGTCTATCAAAGATGTAAAACATGGAGACCAAGTAATAATAAAACCGGGGGCAAAAATACCCGTAGATGGGGTTGTTACCGATGGAGATTCATTTGTAGATGAGTCAATGATCACCGGAGAACCCATACCGGTACAAAAAAAGATAGGTGACAATGTGGTAGCAGGAACCGTAAACACTAACGGCTACTTGGTTTTTTCCGCAGAGAAAATAGGGTCAGAGACTCTGTTGGCTCAAATAATCAAAATGGTAGAAGATGCACAGGGTAGTAAAGCACCCATTGAAGCTACTGTGGATAAAATAGCGTCAATATTTGTACCCATAGTAATTATTTTTGCTTTTCTTACACTGGCAACGTGGTTAATAGTTGGGTCAAACTTTATGGACTTCTCTCAAGCGCTTTCTTTCGGAATAGTCTCATTTGTCAGTATATTGGTAATAGCTTGCCCTTGCGCGCTGGGACTGGCGACCCCTACGGCAATAATTGTCGGTGTTGGTAAAGGAGCAAGAGAAGGAATCCTAATCAAAGACGCTGCCACTCTAGAAAAATTACACAACACCAGTACTGTTGTAGTCGACAAAACAGGCACCATAACCAAAGGAAAACCTAACGTAGTTGATATTCTTAATTTTTCAGACATGACCGATAGCCGGTTGATTTCCATCTTGGCATCATTGGAAAAAAGATCTGAACATCCCATTGCTTACGCCATACTGGAATATGTAAACGAACTGAATCTGGAAATACCAGACATTCATAAATTCAAAAATATACAAGGAAAGGGAGTAGAAGGGGTAATAAATCAAAATAAATATTTCGCCGGTAATTTAAAGCTAATAAATGAAATGGGTATCAAATTTGATACTAATATACTGGAGACATATACATCGCAAGGTAAGACACCTATAATCCTAGCTGATTCAAGTAAAGTACTGGGGTGTGTGATGATAGCTGATGAAATCAAACCCGAAGCAAAAAAGGCTATAAACGATCTGCAAAAACTTGGTATAAAAGTTGTTATGCTCACCGGTGATGATGAAAAAACAGCCAAATACATAGCTTCACAAGTTGACGTTGATAATGTGGTGGCAAATGTTTTACCTAAAGACAAACTGGAAAAAATTGAATCTCTACAAAGGTCAGGAGAAACTGTGGTCATGGCCGGAGACGGGGTCAATGACGCACCGGCACTGGCTAAGGCAGATGTCGGAATAGCCATGGGGACGGGTACTGATGTGGCTATAGAATCATCGGGCATCACGTTGTTAGGTGGAGACATATCGAAATTGGTTCGAGCTATAAAACTTTCCAAGTTAACTATGCGCGGTATTAAACAAAATCTGTTCTGGGCGTTTATATACAACACCTTGGGCATACCCTTAGCCGCGGGTGTTTTTTACCCCATTTTCGGTTGGGTTCTAAACCCTGTTTTTGCCGGTTTTGCAATGGCTATGTCCTCAGTGTCCGTAGTCAGCAACTCTTTACGAATAAAAACCAAAAAATATTAACATGCACACCTACACCTTCTACATTTCAAGCACCCATTGCCCTTCATGCAAAATATTTATAGAAAATGAAGTAAAAAAATATAGCCAAGTTATAGACGCGGAAGTTAACCTTAGTGAAGAAACCTTGACTCTTACCGTTGCCCATAACCGGAACCAAAGTGAACTGGCCAAAGAGTTAACCAAACTGGTTGAACAAAACGGTTACACCATAACAACACACAAGTCAGAAATATTAAAAAAAGAAACCGACGCTAACTGGATAGCTCTACCGATCGGACTTTTGATACTCATACTTTTCTTTCTACTTCAAAAATACGGCCTCATTAATGCAGGTATCGGTGGTAGTGTTACCCCATTAACTGCCTTTATTATAGGCATAGTTGCCTCCGTATCCACTTGTCTGGCCGTTATTGGCGGTTTGATACTATCTCTTTCCGCAAAAATATCACAAAACAATTCAGACAACACTAAGACCATTGTCCTCTTTCATTTTTCAAGATTGCTGAGTTTTGCTATATTGGGTGGTATATTTGGCTTATTTGGAAATCTTATAGGTGTAAATTTCACCATAACCTCCACTCTGGGAATATTTGCTTCAGTGGTAATGCTGATACTGGGTTTAAATTTAGTGGGTCTTATAAAAAATAATTTTGTACTACTGCCTCCCAATTTCTTTCGTTTTTTTACCGACACTAAAAACAGAAATACCGCCTCACTACTGTTAGGTTTTGGCACCTTCTTTTTACCTTGTGGCTTTACTCAAGCTATGCAGATCTCAGCCATCAGTAGCGGTTCATTCATCTCCGGCTCATTAATAATGCTCTTCTTCGCTTTAGGTACCTTACCGGCATTGTCTTTACTGTCTTTTGGCGCCAATACATTTGCTAAAAGTAAATATGCTTCGCTGTTCTTAAAAACATCCGGAGTGGTTGTCATCGGTCTGGCTATATTCTCCATACTCGCAGGACTTGCCGGACTTGGTGTCATTAAACCGTTGATCAATATTTAAATCATAAATAATTTTAATTAGATTATGAAAACAGCCATATCTATAATCACAGCCGGACTTTTAATCGCCCTATTTATAATTCTGTTAAATGATGCCGATAGCAAAGAAGAGGTTGGCTCCTTCGACAACATTGAGATAAATGACGGTGTCCAGTACATAACCATACTGGCCAAAGGTGGCTACTCACCAAGTGTGACAAACGCAGAGTCTGGAATACCGACCATATTAATTATGAAAACCGACAACACCTATGACTGTTCTTTAGCACTAGTTATTCGCTCGATCAATTTCCAAGAAATGCTGGAGCCTAACGGAGAGAAAGTGATTGATCTGGGCACACCCAAGCCCGGTACTTTACGTGGACTCTGTAGTATGGGAATGTATAATTTTTCCATAAATTTTAACTGATGTCTTTCTTATAAGAAAAAAGTTTTATTTGACTATCAGAGTTGTCGCCTTTACTATGGTACTCACTATTAATCAGGATTAAGAAGCAAAATCTAACCATATGAATCAAGAATTAAAAAAAAGGGGACTAATCTCAGACACCGCCGGAGCCAGTTTGGCAAAAATCTTATCTAAGAAAAGAAATTTTTATTTAGGAGTAGACCCTACGGCCGACTCTGTACACTTGGGACATTTAGTACCGATAATTTTAATGAAGCATTTATCCGATCTGGGTTTTACTCCTTACATCTTAGTAGGTGGCGCAACGGGCATGATAGGTGACCCGCGAGAAAGTGGGGAACGTGCTTTACTCGACTTAAAAACCGTTAACGAGAATTCTAAAACTCTCAAAAAACAATTAACCAAAATAGTTGGTGATAAGAACATCAAGGTTATAGACAATAGAACATGGTTAAGCAAATTATCTTTGTTAGATTTCCTACGCGATACCGGAAAACACTTTACGGTTAATCAACTTATAAAAAGAGACATAATCAAAAGAAGACTGGAAAATGAACAAGACAGTATTTCATACACTGAGTTTTCATACTCCCTGTTACAAGCTTATGATTATCTACACCTCCATTTAAAATATGGAATAGATCTACAAATAGGTGGCTCTGACCAATGGGCTAACATTGTGTCCGGAGTGGACCTTATACGCAGAAAACAAAACACTGACAGCTTTGCAATCACTACTCCAATAATTACCGATAGATCAACCGGCAAAAAGTTTGGTAAATCGGAAGGCAATGCCATATGGCTTGACGCTGACAAAACATCACCCTTTAGCTTTTACCAATTCTGGCTAAACGTAAGCGACGAGAACGTTTTAGAGTACTTAAAAATATTTACCTTCTTACCTCTCAAAGAAATATCAAAACTGGTTAGAGATCACAAAAAAAATCCCCAAAACAGAAAAGCACAAAAAAGTCTAGCTTTTGAGGTGACCAAATTTGTACATGGCGAAAAAACAGCAACCTCCATAAAAAAAATATCAGAAACCATATATGACAAAGACATTGATTTCTCTTCTTTATCCAAAGAAGAGAAAAAGATAATTGCCAAAGAAATGCCCAGTCATGTTGTAAAAAAGACGGCACTAAAAAAAGGTATCTCGGTAATAGAAATACTGACAAAAGTTGAATTGGTCAAATCGAAATCAGAAGCTAGAAGGCTACTAACCGGTAACGCCATCTCTTTAAACAATCAAGTAGTTAACAGTGAATACATGCTTGACGACCAAAACACTCAAAGTGACATGATTCTCATAAAAAGGGGTAAAAAAACAGCTATTCTACTTATAAATTAATAAGCGTGGATTGTGCGTGAATAGTGGAAAAGGGGATAGCTGATAATTCCAGCGGATTATCCGCCAGAATCATTCCTTGGTCAAATGTGATAATCATAAAAATTTGTAAAGACAATAATACACTGTATGAACTGCTAATACAAAACCTAAATCAAAACAACAGACCAAGCGAAATTACAAAAAAGTTTCTATAAAAAGTTTTAAGACTCATTAGACAACAGCCAAAACGCCTCAATACCGATGGCGTCATTTTGACTGGGGAACATGATTCTACCGTCGTATTTTGCACTTACAATCACTCCGCCATCACTGGCAATCGCTTTGTTCTTTGTTATTTTGTCAAAGGATCTGTATTTCTTTAAAAATTTAAATGAGCTGGTATTTTTTCTGTAAACACCAACCACTTTAAGATACTCGGTTTTATTTTTACTGTGAGTACTAACAACCCCTTCCAAACACTGATAGTGTTGCAAAAAAACCTCAACGCATCTTACGCCAAGGTCGAAAAAATCCTCTGGTCTATCTATGGAACCCAACTCCACCACAATACCTACTTTATTTTGTTTTTCCATGTAACCGTTAGTGCCACCGTCTTGAAATGATGATATGCCGGAAATTGAAATCGGTAAGTCAAATTTTTCTACAACATCCGAACAACGTTTCTCACAGATAGCAAAAGGTAATACTGTCTTGGCATCCGAGCGATAGGCATGGAGGTCTAGCAAGGTATCACAATCATCTAGTAATTTCATAAGCACGGTAGCCCTTTTTTGTTCATAGGTGCTTGCTGTTTGTTTGGCAATAAAATCTCTATTAAGGTTAGACTCTATATAACGGACATTGTTTTTTATTGCTAAAGGGTTAGCCAGTACAAAATGAACCGTACCTCTATCCGGTTCAATTTCACGAATCATCTTCTTTACTACCTCAATTCCGGCGGTTTCGTTACCGTGAACACCGGCAAAAACAGCTAGAGTCTTACCGGGCAAGGCACCTTTTTTTGTGATTATGGTTTTCATAGTTGATTTTTATGTAATATAAATCTGTGGAGTTTGAAACTCCACAGAGCGCCTATATATCAAGGCAAAGATTTGCACAATACTTAACCCAACTGATGAGTTCTTCTAATGACTCAGTAGCATCGAAGAGTCTAAACTCAACGGTTGGAAATCTAGTTACGCGAATAAGGTGCCAGCAATTTCGAAGGTCTTCACCATAACCATTTTCTTCTGCACAAGTCTTAAAATGTGCTACAGAATCATATGGTGTAGGCATACAATCAGGCTTGACCATCTTGTACAACCTGAGTCTTTCTCCACCGCTTTTATCGCCAAGGTGAATAAGTGCATCACACTCAGTTATGACTCGGTTATAAACCCGTAAAGCGGTTTCAAGATCCGGCATACCTATGTGTATATGTGTCCCTATTATGCGACAAGCCGCTTTCAGTATAGTCTCTGGCATACCTGAGGCTATTTTTGCATACCTGCCTGTTGGATCTGGGTATACGTCCAGAGGCATGTCTTCATCAGCCACAGGTCGAAGGTCTAACTTAAGGTTGTAAACCTCTAACACCCTCCTGATTGCATCCTCCAGTCTCCGTTGAGCTGGTATTATTTGACTCACTGAAGTGTAGGTGAGTGGTCCGCAATTGGTTTCAATCTGACACGCAGACAATTCATACTTGAATTGACCTCTATGTCCGTGAACTAACTGCGGTAGTACCAATGGTGCCTCTGGCACAATTACTCCCTCACGATCAGTAATCCAATACTCTCGCTCGATTCCGAACGTCAAACCGTTTAAGCCTTTCATAAGACAGTCCTCTTGGGTTTTAAATGTAGTCAATGACCTATATGTTTAATTTCAGTTATCATGATTTTCTTTCCTCCAAATCTTGACACCTGAAAAGTAATGGTACATATACCATGTTTAACAAAACCGGTATCGTTTCTTGGTATACACACCTCTCCTACAAACCCCTGCCACGTTAAAACCGATATTTTAGTGTACTCAGTAATGCCCGTACCCATCCACGGTGTGTATGATGGACCTGTACCGTATGTTTTTATGACATTAGTAATCTGAGCATAACGTTTTTGAGTTGGTTGTCCTAAAAAAGCCCAAAAGCTAAAAAAAGAAACTAGAAACTTCATCATTGCAACACCTCATACGCAGATTGTGAAAGAACTGATAGTGCATAACACAAGCACTGAAAAGAACAAAAATCGCTCCTCATGGAGCGATTTTTGTTCTGTATTTTTAGTATATTAATTACAAACCAAACACCGCCCAATGAGAAAAACTGAACGGTTCCACCAACTTATAAATAACGAGGCTTCTAATCTATTCATAGTCACTATACTAAATAGTAACAAAAATTTTGTCAAATTTTTGTTACACCAGTTAAAAGGCCGGCCACAACGCAAATCGGTGACCGGCCATACGTTAACCTTTGACCCAGGGATAAATCCTGTTTTTTTTACATCTATATCGGTTATTTTTTGTCCTGATTTCAAGAATCCCGGAACTCCTACCATAACGAACCGGCGCTTCTAAGGGAACACCTCGACGCTGCAGGTACCTCGCTAAAATGTCGTATGGTCCTCCAAACAAATTTGCCAAAATACCTCTCTGCAAAGTTATTTCGTGGCTCCATACCCCCGTCGGCGCGTTCATTAGATCAGGCAAACTATGAGTGGTCTTAGATCCACCGTACAGTAATCGCCTACCTTGACCATCTCTAACAGCCATAGCGGTAATTCTAACGTTCATCTCTTAACCTACTAATTTTCATAGTTTTAAAAAACCGCTATCTGATTAGCACACTTTATGCTCATGTTAAACACTTATGACAAAAAAGACATTTTTTTACTTAGTGACTTAATAATGTTCTAAACTTAAATATCCAACAAAATTTACATGTTGACAATACTTATAAATTTGACTTTTTTCTAAGAAATCATAGAAATTTAATAAATATTTTCATATTATAAAAAGTCATTTACCTTTAACAAAAGTAAATTAAAATTAAAAATACTCCTAAAAAGCTTGATATTTTAGCATGTATATGCTTATATTTTAGTAATTTGAAAGATTTTTAAATTTTTCAATTTTTATATGGCGGAAAAAATAAAGGGGTCAATTTCTTTCTTTGTTTGGCTTGTAAGCTATTTTTTTCTTTTTATATTTATTAAATTTTTTCTATCTATACATGTCAGATATGAAGATGAATGCTTTCAAGGTATAGAAAACCCAACCATAGTGGTCTCCAATCACAAAAACTCATTTGATCCTTGGATTATTTTCACCTCAGTACCTTTTAAAGTTTTTTTAAAACTACTACCGATAAGACCTTTCGCCACAAAAAAATTTCACAACAAACCACTTCTGGACACTCTATCTTCTCTCGGTATCATCTCCTTCATTTACTACATATACAACGTAATCACAATCCCTGACACTGAATCTTTTGAAGAAAAAACAAAACCAATCATCAATGCCTTAAACAAAAAAAATTCCATACTCATTTTTCCGGAAGGGCGTATCACAAAAGATGAAGATGTAGGTAAATTTAAAAAAGGAGTTATCTATCTTCAAGAAAGAACAAAAGCTCCTATACTTCCATGTTCTATACGTTTCGGTAACAGAGGATGGTTTAGAAGAAAAGCTTTCGTTTCCTTCGGTAAGACCTTTTACACACCAAAAGATCTTACCGAAGAAAATGAAAGAGATTACTACGAAGCAAGAGAATTCTTAAGAAAAAAAATTAAAATTCTATATAGAAAAACGTGTTAGGGTCGTAATACTTAAATAGTTTCACTAACAGTTACTTAAACACTTTATTTTATGATTAGAGACAAAAACCAGAAAATAATTCCGACATTCGGTTTTTTAGTACATCCCAGAGATTTTGATGACGTATATAAAAAATATCCTATTTTAAAAGTTTTACCCAACAGTGTAGTCGGAATTATATTAAGAAACATGTCTCCTGTTTTAGTCAGCAAGATCACTGGCTTAAAAGATCGCGAAGGTAATGAATTGTTGGGATATATAGTTTCTATACCAATAACAGCTAAACAGATGTTAAAAGATAAAGAATTGGCGGTTGCAAAAATGAAAGAGGCTTTATTATTTTGCGAAAATAAAGGCATCAAAATAGTAGGTCTGGGAGCCTTAACAGCCTCACTATCACACGGCGGACAAAAATTAAATGATGATAAATCTAAAGTGGTTTTAACAACCGGAAGAATATACACAGCCAAGACAGTTTTTAGCTACGCTAAAGATGTTATAGAAAAATTTCAATTAAATACAAAAGAGTTAAACGTAGGTATAGTAGGGGCTAGTGGTTCTATTGGTTCTGGATGCTTGGAATTGTTATTAAATTATGGAGTAAAAAATTTTACTTTAGTTGATATAGAAAGAAAAAAAGAAAAGCTACAAAATAGATTAAATTCTCTCGATAAAGCAGGTTTACTTAAAAATACTAATATCAAAATAGATCACAAAATACAATCCATTCAGGATGGTCATTTAATAATCACTGCGACAAACACACCGGAAGCGGTAATAAGTAGTGATGATATTAAGAAAGAAGGTGTTATTATAATTAATGATGCCCAACCTTCGGATTTGGCAGAAGATCTCTATTCTCGAAATGATGTCTTAATTATAGAAGGTGGTATTATCAAAACACCTGGAATAAAATGTAACTTTAATCTGGGTCTAGCTGACAAAGAAGAAACTTTTTCTTGCTTGGGAGAAGTTCTGGTTTTGGCTTACAACAATATTTTTGATAAAGGGTTCGACATAAATGAATTCAATGTTGACGCTGTTAAAGAATTTATCGAAATAGAAAAAGGGTTAAATTTTAGCATAAGCCAATATCAAAATAAATTTGGTTACGTTGATGAAGAAAAAGTTCTTTTTGTAAAAAACAAAATCAAATATCAATTTAAATAAAACCGTTCCATGGACTTGGTTTTTATCCTACTAATAACAGCCACTCTTGTTAATTCTGCTTTTGGTGTACTTTTATTCTTTGGTGAGAAAATACACACTTTTAGCAAAATTTATGCATTAAATGTTTTATTGGTTGTTATTTGGTCAATATTAATGATTTTTTTTCGTTTCTCAGACCAAGAAAATATTCTTTTAATCGCCAAATTATTGTACATAAGTGGTACTTTCATAGCTTCCACATTTCTATATTTCTGTTTTTTATTTCTAGACATAAAAAAACAAATTGACTTTGGTAAAAAAATAATAATTTTCTTACCTTCTATAACAATAATCGTAGTAACTTTATTTACAGATTACATAATAACAGATGCAAAAGTAGTAGAAGTGGGAGAAAATAAGATATATTTCGGAACTCTTTATCCAATTTTCATAATCGCAATAGTCACATATTTTTTTAGTGGTTTTACCATTCTTTTAAAAAAATATTTTCTTTTTAAAAATGACATATATAAAAAAGGTCAGATTTTATACTTACTGAGTAGTTATGCATTTGCTACCAATATTGCCTTAGTAAGTAATCTAATATTTCCTTGGCTGGGTATCTTTAAGTACCAGTGGTTAGGACAAGTTACTACTATGGTCATGGTTGCCTTTGCCACAATGGCTATATTTAAATATAAATTATTTAACATAAGGTTAATAGCTACTGAGATCTTGGTAACTGTTTTATGGTACTTTCTATTTATAAGAATAATCATTTCTGATATTTCTGAAGGTCTAGTAATAAACATTTTTTTATTTTTAATCAGTGTTATTTTGGGACTCTTAATACTTAAAAGTGTAAGAAAAGAAGTCAAACAAAGAGAAGAAATAGAGAAGCTGGTTGAGAGTTTAAAGATTGCCAACTCGAATTTAAAGAAATTAGATAAGATGAAGTCTGAATTTGTTTCTATCGCCTCACATCAATTGCGAAGTCCTCTTACCTCCATTCGTGGTTATGCTTCCATGCTACTGGAGGGTTCGTATGGCAAATTGCCAAAAAAGGCAAATGAGATAGTACAAAGGATAGCTGAAGCTAGCGGGTATATGTTCACTTCAATTGATGATTACTTGAACATGTCTAGAATTCAGGCCGGTAACATGAAATACGACATGGTTGATTTTAATCTTAAAGCTGAGGTGGAACAGGTTGTAGACGATATACGTGCTCAAGCTATGAAAAAAGGTCTTACGGTCTTTTTCCGTAGTGACGTACACGGGCGAGGTATAATAAATGCTGATAAGGGGAAAATAAGGCAAATTCTTCACAACCTGTGTCATAACGCCATAAAGTATACAAATAAAGGCATTATCACAGTCCTTGTTTATGACAGTTTTATGGACAAAAAAATACATGTGGAGATCAGAGATACCGGCATAGGCATGGATAAGCAAACCATTTCCACATTATTTGGTAAATTTACTCGTGCCCTGACCGGACACAACAACGACGTTAGTGGCACCGGACTAGGTTTGTATATAGCCAGAGAAATGGCTCGAAAAATGGAAGGCGAGATTTCGGCTCACTCTGAAGGGCCGGGGAAGGGTTCTGTATTTAAAATAACTCTCCCAATGAAAATGTAGTGAGAATCTTTTAAAAACAAGAAGCTGTCTAGGGTTAGTGATTTCTGGTATTTAAGGTAGCTTTTTGTTACTATTTTTAACAATATGAAAAATAGTAAAAAGCTACGCGCCCTTACCGGACTACAACCCACCGGAAATCTTCATATAGGTAACTATTTCGGCTCCATGAAACCATTGCTGGACATGACCAAAGACCATGACGTGGTTCTTATGGTAGCCGATTATCATGCCCTTACTTCAGTAAAAGATAGAGATATCTTACGAAAAAATATCTTAAACATAGTCCGCGATTATTTAGCGGTCGGTTTTGATCCAAAACAAATAATACTCTTCCGCCAATCCGATAACCCTGATCATGTGGAACTCGGCTGGATATTCAACTGCCTTGTGACCATCCCTTTTTTAATGCAGGCCCATGCCTACAAAGATAAAATAGCCAAAAATCTTGAACCTAACGCCGGACTGTTTACCTATCCCATGCTTATGGCATCCGACATAGTTTTGTATAACACCGACATAGTGCCTGTAGGTGAGGACCAGCGTCAACACATAGAATACACTAGGGAGGTAGTTAATAAATTCAACGGCAACTACGGAGAATTGTTTAAAACCCCTAAAGAAATGATTATGAAAACGGTCGGGGTAGTGCCGGGGACCGACGGACAGAAAATGAGCAAGAGTTATAACAATACCATACCTCTGTTTAGCGAGCGTGATGAGATACAAAAAGCCGTTATGAGTATAGTCACAGACTCAAGTGGTGATAAACCGGAAAATGTTTACGCCATACACAAACTATTTATGACCGGACGAGAGCAAGAACTGGAGCGACTTTATGAAGAAAATCATGGTCGCTACAAGATCCTTAAAGAAGCCTTGGTGGAAGAAATCGATTCCTTTATCACTCCGCTACGTGCTAAACGCAAAGACATAAGTGACGCACTAATACATGAGGTCCTAGAAGATGGAGTAGAAAAGGCAAAAGAGGTATCTAACGAAACTATGCAAAAGGTAAGAAAAATGATAGGTATTAGTATTTAATAAATTAATTGCAAAACATGATAAAAAGAACCCGAATCGAAGAATTGGTAGAGTTTGTAGAAAAAAAAGTACTTATCAAAGGCTGGGTAAGCGTAGTTAGACAACAGGGTAAAATGGCGTTTTTCGACATACGAGATGAGTCCGGCTCCATACAGGGAGTGGTTTTTGGTAAACCTGAAGTACTTGATGTAGCCATCAAGATAAAGCCGGAGTACGTTGTAAGTATGAAGGGAGTGGTAAACAAGAGGCCGGAAAAAATGATAAAAGCCGGTACGCAAAATGGCGATATAGAGTTAGAAATAACCGCTATTGAAATCCTTAACGAAGCCGAAACGCCACCTTTTCCCATCAATGAAGACACTATAGATAAGGACGAGGAAGTGCGCCTAAAGTACCGCTACCTAGACCTGCGCACCAAACGCATGCAAAAAAACTTACGCTTACGAAGTGACTTCGTCAGACATTGTCGAGAATTTCTTTTTGAGCGAAACTTCGTTGAGATCGAGACTCCGCTTTTAACGGAATCAACTCCCGAAGGGTCCAGAGACTTTGTGGTACCCAGTCGTCATTACCCGGGTAATTTTTACGCCCTACCGCAATCACCACAGCAATACAAACAACTTCTAATGAACTCCGGTTTTGAACACTATTTTCAGATAGCTCGTGCTATTCGTGACGAAGACCTGAGGGCAGACAGGGGTTACGAACATACACAAATCGATATTGAGCAGGCATTTGTTGAAAGGGAAGACATTTTATCTTTAGTGGAAACAATGATAATCCATACCGTTGAATCTTTAGGATTCACTATTAAAGACAAGCCATTTCCACGCCTAACCTATGCTGAATCCATGGAGCGTTTTGGTGCTGACAAATTTGACTTACGCAACGATGAGGAGAAAGCAAAGGGTGTCCTGTCCTATGCTTGGGTGGTAGATTTTCCATTTTTTGAAAAAACCGATAATGGAGACTGGACCTTCAGTCACAACCCTTTTTCAATGCCGAAAAAAGAGCACGTTGATTATCTATTACAACAGGAAAGGGTGGGGGAGATTCTAACCGACCAATACGACTTGGTTTGTAACGGTTTTGAAGCGGGAGGCGGTAGTATAAGAGCTCACAAACCTGAAATAATTGAAGCTGTATACCAGATAATGGGTAACTCCACCAAAGAAACCGAGGAAAAGGTTGGACATATTCTAAAAGCCTTTAAATACGGCACCCCTCCACACGGTGGCATAGCTCTGGGAGTGGAAAGAAACGTAATGAACCTGACAGGAGAAAGCGGTCTCAGAGAAGTGCAAGCTTTCCCTATGACTCGTCGAGGTCAAACCGCGGTCATGAAAGCCCCCAAACCACTCACCGTCGAACAACTTCTAGAACTCGGCATAAACATAAAACCAAAGAAAGAGGACATCTGAAGTTTCTGAAAATATTTATTATCAAAATACTATAAGTCAAACCGGTTTTAACAGTCTGCGATAGAAGATAAATTAAAACAGAAACTAGGACTGGTTATTCCGGACGAACTAGTAAATTTTGTCAGAAACTGATGTATAATTGTTATAGTTGACCGAGAGACAGACCAAGAGACATGAAATCTATCAATAAGTTTAACTTTGATAGACGTAAACAACCAAGCTGACTGCGTTATCTAGCAGGCTAAAACTGAACATAAAAGTCCAACATGGATTTCATAGAAATATTTGCCAATATATTGAATTTTTTTGTAAACCTAGGTGAATGGGTGAGTAACAACGATACGTTCACCATAACCGGCCTTACCATCATAATTGTGGTGTCTTTAGTTTTAATACCTATTGTGTTTAGATTGGCTAAATTTTTGGTCACCTTTGCTGTTGCTATATTTCTTATAGTAGCCCTAACATACGGAGTTAATCTCTGGTGGAATACTGACCAAAATTACCCATTTACGGTTAGTCTTGATGAGATACTGGAACTCATCTATGAAGACCCTGCTAATTCGTGGGAAATCACAAGAGTATCAGTAAACACAAGCACCGGCAGAGTCAGAAACATCTTAGAGAGAATGCGTGGACAACAGGTTGTCGACACGCCACCAGACCTTGACGATATTGATTTTGATCAAGGTTTGCGCGTATTGGCAGATTGGTCACAAAACTACGAAGGTGAAGTATTCTCTTTCTATGTAGAAACCATTGACGATGCCTTTTGGTACGAAACTGTGGCAGTGCCCGGACCCAACATCGAATGGTCATTGAATAACGTTTTTTCAAACTACGGACACGATCTCACCGCCATTACTTTCGTACACACTCACCCCACTCTTGGTAAAGAGCATTATGACATCCCTCCGTCTTTTTCCGACCTTTTATCAGGAGACAGGGCTGACGAAATACTTCTATATTACAAAGACATATTACCCAGACATCTGGTAGTTCAGCCTAAGATAGTGTGGGAATACAGATCAACCGGTTTGATCGATTACGTCTTGAACATGCCGGAAAAAGAAATGGATGATTTTTCAGACAAGTTAGATCATGTTACCAACAATCTTGAACCTATTTATCTTTGTGACTTGTTAGAGGTATTCCATCCAAGTATGGTTAACAAACCATGTGACGAAATTACTTTTGAAGAAAGGGCTTCTGCCATTAACGAATTATTTGTATTTTACAACTCATTGCCGAATGTGGAAATATGGTCTTGGCCACTGGAATGACGTGACTATTAGGTAATATCAGGACTTACGCGTTTGGCGAATTTCTTTGTTGCTTTCGTCACTCAAACCTTTCATCGTACCACCAAGTACGCCTCGCCAAGCCCCAGTTTCCGTGATCATTTATATTCTTTCGTGACTGACTAAAACATTTTTTGGTTTATTACGTTAGTAATAAATGGTTACCGAAACTATAGCTGGGTCAGCGTCTCGAACTTCATCAGAAACGCGTAAGTAATAAATATGTTATTATACTGCATTGTCACTTAATAATTATAGGACTGACGTATTTGTTGAGCTTCTTTGTTGCCTTTACCAACCAAACCGTTCACCGCTCACAAAGCGCGCCTTAGGTTTTTGTTACCGCAAAGAAGTGTTCCGCACTTTTTTACCTTCTGACCTAATCATCAATGTGACAGTTCTAAATTAGTAATTTTTTATAATTTTTATGCCTAAAATAAACACCACCGATAAATCTATTGAATCTATAGACAAAAAATATTGCCGAATAAAACTAACCGGCGACGACCCAAAACATCATCGCTTAGTTGAAAGCAAAGAAGGTACCCTTGAATATCAACTTGGTCTGGGCGATATAAATAAAATAAACGCTCGCAAATTTCGCTCAAGTATAAGACAGGTGGTAAAAGGAGCGCAAGAACATCAACTAAATGATATTGTTTTAGAGCTTCATCCTGACTCATTTTCCGATCTTAAACATTACGGTAGTGAATGGTTTTGGCAAACTTTAGCTGAAAATCTATCTATAGCTTCACACAAATTCACCTTATATAAAACAGCTAAGAAAAAAGAAAAAAAAGGACTTGAATCTATCATTGTTTGTGGCATCAAAGAAAAGAAAGATAGAGAAGCCTTCGACAAAGGAATTATAATCGGTGAATACGTAAACAAAGCAAGAGACATAGCTAATACGTCGGGAGCGGACATGACCCCTGCTGACCTAGCCAAAGTGGCAAAAGAACTGATCCGTGGGACCAAAGCCACCGTTAAAATACTAAGTGAGAAAGAATTAAAAAAATTAAAAATGGGCGCTCTGTTAGCTGTAGGGCAGGGTACCGACATTGAGTCTAAGCTGATCATAGTGGAATACTGGGGAGCCGGAAAACCGGCAAAAAATAAACCTGCTTCTGAATCACAACCGATAGTATTGGTAGGAAAGGGTATTACTTATGACAGTGGGGGACTTAACATAAAACCATCCGGTTTTATGCACGAAATGCATCTAGATATGTCAGGTGGCTCGTCGGTACTGGCGACCGTGGCCATAATTGCTAAATTAAAACTGAAGAAAAATGTAATAGCCCTAGTACCAGCCGCCGAAAATGCTGTCTCTGACAAAGCTATGCGTTCAGGGGACATAATAACCACCATGAACGGCACCACCGTCGAAGTCTTACACACTGATGCTGAAGGTAGGTTGGTGATGGCAGACGCTTTAACCTACAGTGAAAGATATAAACCGAGAGCTATATTAGACGTAGCTACTCTAACGGGCGCTTCGTTGGTAGCCCTAGGTCAACACGCTAGCGCGATCATGACCAAAAACCAAGAACTTGAGGAAAAACTTCGCTCACTCGGTGAGGAAACCGGCGACTTGGTCTGGCCACTACCTTTGTGGGAAGAATACAAACAGTGCTTAAAAAGCCATAGAGCGGACATATCAAACATAGCAACTGACTTTTCACGTTATGGAGGTGCCATAGAAGGAGGTACGTTCCTGTCACACTTCGTGCCAAAAAATACACCTTGGGCACACATTGACATGGCTCCCAGAATGAGCTCCATAGCTAGCGACAAACTAGACAAGGGCTCAACAGGCGAACCTATAAAACTACTGGTGCGTTTTGTAGAGACTTTCTAGAGCTAAGATGTGATCATGGTAAACAAATACTCACTACAGCTGTGTTACCATTAACCTATGAGTGATAGACAATGGGACGCCAATAAAATATCCATTAAAACTGCCGTATTTGAAGGTCCTTTAGAGTTGTTGCTCGACTTGGTGGAGCGTCGTAAACTGCTTATAAACGACATATCTCTAGCCGACGTTACCGACGAATACATGAGTTACGTCAGCGCCATGCAAGAAAGGTCACTACCAAATACTACACAGTTCGTACAAATGGCGGCCACTTTGCTGTTAATAAAATCAAAATCGCTATTGCCCGTACTACAACTCACTGAAGAAGAGGAAGCGGGAATAGACGATCTGGAAGATCGACTGCGTCTGCTCCAGATATACCGCAAAGCATCAGAATCGATCAAAGACAGTTACGGTAAAAAAGTGGCTCATAGCCGTCAATACAACTCCTCCGGCAACGAAAAACCGTTGTTTGTCACTGACAGACTAACCAACACAAAAGAATTACATCAAGCCATACTGAGAGTAGTTAACAATCTACCAGCCAAACCGGTGCCACCCAAAGTAAAGGTTAGACCTACTATTACTCTGGAAGAAATGATCATAAGACTGCAAAAAAGAATTGAACGCCAATTTTCTACCAGTTTAAACGAATTAGTTGCCGGAAATAGAGAACGCACTTTTTTAATTGTTGGTTTTTTAGCAATACTGGAATCGGTAAAACAAGGCATGGTCACAGCCAAACAACCCAAACATTTTGCCAATATCGAGGTCACGCGCGAAGAAATAGGCATACCCAACTATCACCTGTAAAATTTCTATCTGACAGTATTTTTAATGTATACTATTAAAGATGAGTATTTTAAGATAGATACAGAACTCACGCATTTGGCGAATTTCTTTGTTACCATGCCGGATTAAACCGTTCACCGTAAAACAGACCTAAATAAACAAAAAACACAACAAACTTAATGTTTTATATTGTAAAATCATAAAATGGAGCAAATTTCTCAACAAATAGAAGCCCTCTTGTTTTACAGGGCAACGCCTTTATCAAAAAAACAGCTTTTAAGCTTACTGTCAATTGATTCAGCTAGCCTGGATAGAAGTTTGCAAGAACTCAGCTCACGACTGCAATCAGGAGCGACGAGATTGCTAGTTACTGAAAATGAAGTTGAATTAGTGGTAGCCCCTATACACGATCAACTAATAGAAAAAGTGCGCCGAGAAGATCTAAAAAGAGACATTGGTAAGGCGGGAGCGGAAACACTGTCAATTATTATGTATAAAGGACAGATCACAAGAGCAGAAATAGATCGCATCAGAGGTGTTAACTCGACTCATATTTTGAGAAATCTACTTGTTAGAGGTCTCATCAAGCGCCACCAAGATGAAAACGGGCAAACAGTTTATAGTGGTACCACCACTTTAATGGCTCATTTAGGCATAAACACGATTTCGGAATTACCTGATTATACTAATGTCCTCGACGCTTTAGATACATTTACTAAAGAAAGCGCTAAAGATCAAGATGTATAATAAAAACCAAGCATGACAAGTCCATACGAGCACAACCCAATAGAGACCCCTAAAGACAACCTAGAATATGTGGCCGTCGATAAAAAATGGCATAAAATACCTGTCTCACACCAACTATACCTAGTCATAGCTATTTTACTGATACTGCTAGGTAGCGCCATGTTCTCTGTTTTAAAAGAGAATAGTCAATTCATAACTGATGATAATGAAAAATATAAAACAACCGATAACACAGTCAACCCTAAAGACGAAAACAACAAAACATCATTTACCTTCCCTGAGGTGTCGATTACCGGTAATTCCGCATACGTACTTGATATTCGTAACAACCAAACCTTATTTTCATATAACGCAGATAAAGTGATGCCCTTAGCATCCATAACCAAACTAATGACGGCGCTATTGTCATACGAAATAATGGATGCTAACGCGCCGGTAGATGTAGTACAAAGAGCAACAAGGCAAGAGAGTGCCTTAGGCCTTTCAACCAATGACATTTTTACACACCGCTCTATGGCTGAACTTATTTTACTTTCATCAGCCAACGACGGCGCCTACGCGCTTGCCAATGTGGCCGGCAAGCTACTGGACACCAACAGACCAACAGAATCATTCGTGGCAGCTATGAACGTCCGAGCCGAAGAACTTGGTCTAAGTGACACTAACTTCAAAAACCCTACCGGTCTAGATATATCTGCAAGGGAAGCGGGTGCTGTTGGCACCGCTAAAGACGTTGCTAATCTACTGGCTTATATCGTAAATAACTACCCCCATCTACTTACCATAACCAGAGAAGAAGGGGTTCGTATTGAAGCTAGCACCGGTGGCTACATTGACGCTACCAATACCAATTTACACGTAGACCGCATTACCGGACTAATTGGCTCTAAAACCGGATATACAGATTTAGCTGGTGGAAATTTAACCGTAGCGTACAACGCAGGCTTGGACAGACCGATTGCGGTGGTCGTGCTGGGTTCAACCAGATTTGAAAGATTTACCGACGTTGAAAAGCTTATTCGAGCCACTAATCAAATACTTGTTGAACCAAAAGACGAGTAGTAAACTAGGTAATTATGGATCCTATAATCCTTATCAAAGTATTTTTACCTACAGCTTTGGCTTTTTTTTTGGGTATTCTAATAACTCCCTTGATCACTCATTATCTATACAAGCATCGTTTATGGAAACCCAAATCAGGTAAAGGTGCCGGCTACGGTGGTGGGAAAACACCGATATTTGATAAACTACATAAAGAACATGACACCAACACTCCTCGCATGGGTGGTATTATTATCTGGTTAAGTGTCTTGTTGACCATACTGTCCATAAATCTCATAGATATAGTCTTTCCCGAATCAAAATATACCCAACTGCAATTCCTCAGTAGATCACAAACCTGGCTACCATTAGGCGCGTTACTGATAGGTGCGTTTGTGGGCTTAATCGATGACTATTTGGTAGTTAGAAAGAAAGGTACGCATTTTGCCGGCGGTCTACCGTTAACACACAGACTGTTTGTTGTCGGTGTTACGGCTCTCTTTTCCGGTTGGTGGTTTTATGAAAAATTAGAAATTTCCACTGTCAGCTTATTGGGTTTCGGAACTCTGGAGTTAAACCTATTGTTTATACCTTTTTTTGTAATGGTCGCCTTGGCGGTTTATGCCAGTAGCGTTATAGACGGCATTGACGGACTGTCAGGTGGGGTTTTTATGTTTATATTTGCAGCTTATGCCGGTATCGCCTTAATGCAACAACAGTATGACATAGCTGCCTTATGCGCCACCATTGTAGGCGGTATTCTGGCTTTTTTGTGGTTCAATGTGCCTCCGGCTCGCTTTTATATGACAGAAACGGGAGTAATGGCTTTAACCATGTCTCTGACTGTTATAGCTTTTATGACCGACAGTTTAGGGGGAGGGAAGGGTGTGTCGGTATTGCCTATCATAGGTTTTTTACTGGTACTAACTGTCGCCTCAGACATTATACAAGTTACTGCTAAAAAATTTTTTGGTAAAAAAATTTTCTTAATAGCACCACTACACCATCATTTTGAAGCAATGGGTTGGCCGGGAGCAAAAGTAACTATGCGCTATTGGATACTAAGCTTTATATGCGCGGTATTAGGCCTATTGGTAGCTGTGGTATTCTAAACTGACTTTACCGAAAAATATATAATCTCAAAATTCTGATAGTTGGATAATATTTAATAGTAATGAAAGAGAAACAAATAGACAAAACACTTTTGGGACTAGTTATTGTCTTTATGGCAGGTGGTTTTTTGGTATTTTCATCCGCCTCTTTAGGACTATTGGCTAGAGAAGGGGCGCAGTTTTCTTCTGTAGCGTTCAATCAATTAATTTTTGGTTTACTTGGTGGGTCAATAATGATGTTTATAACTTCACAAATACACTATAGATACTGGCGAAAATTTGCTTTTTATATCTTTTTTATTGCCTGCGTACTAACGCTTTTAGTTTTTGTTCCCGGCTTAGGCTTCAGTCATGGTGGTGCACAAAGATGGCTTATCATTGGTGGTTTTTCCATTCAACCGGCAGAATTCTTAAAAATAGCTTATGTCATATATGTGGCCACCATCCTCTCCGGTATACATAAACAATTACATAACTTCAAACACGGCATATTGCCTTTTCTTTTGGTCACCGGTTGTGTAGGTATCATAATGCTACTTCAACCAAACACCGACACTTTTGCTCTCATGGTTGTATCCGGATTGGCTATGTTTGTTTCTGCCGGCGGTCGATGGCGTGACTTATTCTTAATGATCTTTCTGGGAATTATTCTATTGGCTATTTTGGCATTTTCGCGATCATACATAATGGACAGATTAACTACCTTTATAGACCCTTCCGTTGATCCTCAGGGAAAAAGCTATCAATTAAACCAATCGCTTATAGCTATAGGTGCGGGCGGTTTAACCGGAAGAGGGTATGGCCAAAGTATACAAAAATTTCACCACCTACCTGAACCTATCGGTGACTCAGTATTTTCTGTTTTTGCGGAAGAATTCGGCTTTGCGGGCAGTTTTATCATGTTGGCACTGTTTTCTTTTTTTACACTAAGAGGTTACCATATAGCCACTCACGCTCCCGATCTTTTCAGTTTATTATTAGTAGTCGGTATAATTACCATGATAACTTTTCAAGCTTTACTTAATATCTCCGCCATGATTGGTATAGCACCCTTAATGGGTCTGCCTCTACCGTTTATAAGTCATGGCGGTACAGCCCTACTGACTACTCTAGCCTCAGTTGGAATTGTCCTCAATGTATCAAAATATCAACGCCGATAAAAATAATTCATGATAAACTAATAGCTATGAAACGTATTGCTTTAGTTGGCGGAGGTACAGGCGGTCACTTTTACCCCCTTATGTCGGTTGCGGAACATATAAGGGGTCAATATGACATATCAGAAGTTGAAATCGTGTACTTGGGTCCTGAGCCATATGACCAAAGTGAATTAGACAGAAATTTTATACAATTTGTAAAATGTCCGGCCGGTAAACAACGTCGATATTTCTCCTTACTTAACTTTACAGATATGTTTAAGACCCTCTGGGGCATCTTTGTAGCTATTTGGAAGCTTTATGTCTTATACCCCGATGTGGTTTTCAGTAAAGGTGGCTACACCAGTGTGCCTGTGGTTTTAGCCGCTTTTTTTCTAAGAATACCCATAGTTATTCACGAGTCAGACAGCGTTCCCGGTAGAGCTAACAAGTTAGCGGCTCCTTTGGCACGCTATATCGCCATTTCTTTTAAAGAAACCATTGACTTCTTTCCGGCGAAAAAAACCGCCCTGATAGGAGTTCCGATACGCTTAGATATACTTAACGAATACGAAAACCCTATGGAAAAACTGGGTTTACCGGAAGATAAGCCTGTTATTTTTGTAACCGGAGGTTCTTCAGGAGCCGATAGACTTAACACTCTGATACTGCAGTCTCTAGACGAATTATTGCCTGAATACACAATTTTACACCAAACCGGCACCAAATCAGAACTGGAAGTAAGACAAACCGCTTCACTATTAATAAAAGATGACTCATTGCTTAAATATTATTTCGTTAAAGGAAATCTAAGTAGCAAAGAAATGTCTTTGGCTCTAAGTTCAGCTTCGTTGGTGGTATCACGAGCCGGCTCGGGCACCATCTATGAAATAGCATCCAAACGTAAACCGTCCATATTAATTCCCATACCGGAAGAGATCAGTCACGATCAACGCAGTAATGCATACGCCTACGCCCGCAACGGTGCCGCGGAAGTATTGGAGGAGGGAAATATAGCAGATGGTTTACTATACTCGAGAATAAACAAAATAATGAATGAGCCGAACCGGTATGAAAAAATGAAGCAATCCACAAAAGAGTTTTTACACACCGACCCCGGCTCACAAATAGCAAAAGTGCTTTTAGGTATAGCGAAAGAACATCTTTAAATAATTACTCATCCAATACTTACGCGTTTGGCGAATTTCTTTGTTGCTTTCGTCACTCAAACCTTTCATCGTGCCACCAAGGGCATGTCCCCGAACTCACATTTTGACCATTTAACTCACTTGGTTAAGCCATAAAATTCCTAGAAAAGTGCGAGAAATTGAGTTCGGGGACAGACCCACCAAGCATGCCTCACCCAGCCCCAGTTTCGGTAATCATTTATTACTAACGTAATAAACCAAAAAATGTTTTAGTCAGTCACGAAAGAATATAAATGATCACGGAAACTGGGGCTGGGTGAGCGCCTCGAACTTCATCAGAAACTCGTAAGTCATGTCATCAATAAAGGTCCAAGAAACTGTCATTTTCTTTACGTTTCTTTGCTATACATGTTTTTTTCGTATAGAATTAACCGATGGACTCAGATATATCTAAAAAAGTTGTAACTCGTTTCGCTCCTTCACCAACCGGTTTTATGCACGTAGGAAACGTAAGAACAGCGCTTTTTTCCTACCTTTTTGCCAGACAAAATAATGGCACGTTCATTTTACGCATCGAGGACACAGATAAAGTAAGAGAAGTTAAAGAAGCTATAGACCATATAAAAAAGAGTTTGTTATGGCTTGGCATTGAATGGGATCATGGACCGGAAATGCCGGCTCCATTTGGTAGCTGTATCCAATCACAAAGACTGGACATTTATCGACGTTACGCCGAATCACTATTAAAACAAGGAAATGCTTATGTGGACACATACACCAAAGATGAACTGGAAATAATGAGAAACGAAGCTGTCTCAAACAATAAACCTTTTCTTTTTAGAGAACATAGACCAAAAAACCTTAATACTGACTGGGACCCGGAAAAGGGGAGCACCTTAAGGTTTAAAGTCAACAATATAAAAAGATACCGGTGGCATGACGAGGTAAGGGGTGACCTTGAAGCAGGGGAAGAAATGCTTGACGATTTTGTCTTAATAAAGTCCGACGGCTATCCTACTTATAACTTTGCTCATATAGTTGACGACATAGAAATGGGGGTTACTCACATCATGCGTGGTGATGAATTTATAGGTAGTATGCCTAAGTTTCTTAGTCTCTACGAAGCACTGAATGTCAAATATCCTAAATTCGTCACCCTACCCCCAATTTTAAATGAAAATCGTACAAAAAAACTCAGTAAGCGTGATGGTTCTAAAGATCTGCTTAATTATAAAACGGAAGGCTATCTAGCTGACGCAATGTGTAATTTCTTAGCGCTAATAGGCTGGAACCCGGGGAATGATGAAGAGATACTTTCAAAAGACCAACTAATTAATAAATTTTCAATCAGAAAGATACAGAAGGGAGGAGGGTCTTTCTCCGAAGAAAAACTTAAATGGCTAAACAAACAACATTTAAACCTGCTAAGTGATGAAGATTATAAAAACTATGCTTCATCATACGTACCTCAATCAGTAAGTGAAGATGAAGAATTATACACTCGCTTACTGCCAAGTATCAGAGAAAGAGCTCATAATGGCGCGGAAATATCAGGTTTATTTAATAGTGAAGGAGAATTAAACTTCGCGATAGAGAAACCGGAAATTGACATGTCGACACTGCCTTGGAAAAACGAACCTTCGTTAACCATAACAAAAAAAAGGTTATTAAAAGTTATCGATATTTTATCTGAAACAAATTTTCAAAGTATAGACAGCATTAAAGAGTCCGTGTGGTCGTACGCTGAATCAGAAGGGAAGGGGGAAGTATTATGGCCCATGCGTGTATCATTAACAGGCAGGGAAAGGTCTGTCGACCCATTTACCGCTTCTTGGATCATTGGAAAAACACAAACCTTGGCAAGACTTAAATATATTTGTGATAAAATTAAGTAATGATGCTAGACATAAATAAAGTACTACCTATAATAAGCTTCTTCGCTGGAATCTTAATAATTCCATTCTTTTTTTTGATATCAAACATCAACTCTGTTTCGGCACAATCTGAAATAGAGCAACTACAAAACCAAATCACAGAGAGAAACCAAAGACTTTCACAAATCCAAGCGGAAATAGCCGAATACGAAAAAGCCTTAAGGGAAGTGGGTGCCGAGAGAGAAACTTTACAGAGAGCCATACGTCAACTAGAGCTTGAAAGACAAAAAGTAGAGGCGGACATACGTTTAACCGAACAAAAAATTGCCACCACAGACCTGAGTATCACCAGATTGACTTATAAAATCGAGGAGACCGAGGCGAGAATAAACCTTTCTAAAGAAGCGGTGGGACAAATACTGAGGAAAGTAGACAGTGCGGATAATGAATCAGTAATTACCGTTATGCTACGCAACGGTAACATTTCTGAGTTTTGGAACGAATTTGAAGATCTGCAGGCAGTAAGACTGGCAGTCATGAACAGCATAAATGAATTAACCTCACTAAAGGATCAACTAGAAAATAATAAAAGAATGTCATCGGAAGAAAGAGCTCGGTTGGAGGCCTTGAGAAGACAGTATGATTCACAACAAAATATTCTTGATGGTAACCGTAATGAGAAATCACAGCTACTTTCAGCCACCCAAAACGAAGAGGCTGCTTACCAACAAATGCTACGGGAAAGACAAGAAGCCAGTAACAGACTATTGGCTGAAGTGAGGGAAATAGAGTCACAAATCAAATTCATTCTTGACCCAAACACCATCCCACCTAAAGGTACGCCGGTTTTTATCTGGCCACTTGACAACATTAGAATTACTCAGTATTTCGGATACACGCAATTTGCCATGACCACTAATGCTTATCGTGGAAATATGCACAACGGCGTTGACTTTGGAGCGCCTGTAGGGACACCTATATACGCACCATTGACCGGAACAGTAAGAAATATAGGAAATACCGACCTGGTTCCGGGTTGTTACTCGTGGGGTAAATGGTTATTGATAGATCATCCAAACGGACTTTCCTCAATGTTTGCACACCTTAGTCACATAGACGTCACTCCCGGTCAACAGGTAAGGACCGGTGACGTAGTAGGTTACGTAGGTAACACAGGTTTTTCCACCGGACCGCACCTGCACTACACACTCTATGTAAGTGCCGGTGTACAAGTAATGCAATTCAATCAATTTAAATCAGTAACAGGTTGCGGTGCCGCCTTGTCACCATTTGCCGGCATAGAGGCTTATTTAGACCCGCTTGATTATCTACCAACTCCACCATAAGCCCTGATAGGCAACTTATACATACTTTAGACGCCGTTTTATTGCTTAGCTTACACATATGGCTATCTAAGCCATAGAAAGCCAGTCATTAAATAAAAGGATAAATACAGTCATTAGATAGCTGAGCATAGAAAATTAAATCAGACTTAAAGATAAGAAAAAACCTAAAATAAGAAAAGCTATGATGTACTTATCTAAACCAGACTTAAAACTACAATAACTAGATAAGGATATACTGAGCTACATTGAGATAAGTATAGGCGCTACCACACTCAGGAGTATTCTCAAAGCTTATGAATTATTTTAATGTCGCAAAAGATATATTGTGCGACATAGGGAATATAAGTAAGTTAGTACTCTCTTTTACTTTAACTAAACGATTATCAACTAATTTAATAAGGGCTGACTAAGGTTAAACAGCTCTAGTGTCTTCTTTATGTGTAGTTTATATATCAAACACCTGCCTCGTAACCACCTCCTTGCTTTGGTAAAGTTGTAACATACCCTGTATGGTTTTCTATTAAAGTACCTCCCCTACTAAGCCTGTTCTCTATTTCAGGATGTCTGGTAAAATAATTTTCTAATTTATTTGGAATAATCTCGTCTTGTGAAAAAAAACTGAGTTTACCTTTATAAAGAAGCCGTAATCTAGAACTTAACAAACTATAATGAGTACAACCGAGAATTACCCCCTCACCATTATTTTCAATATGCCTTTCTAGAATGTTTTTTAATGACTCAACCGCCTCACTCACCTCCCCCTTCTCAAGCATAGGTACTAGCCAAGGTGTGGCAACCATATCAAGCGAGACTGTATTGTCTCGCTTCATTATCTCCATAGTGTATTTATTTGAACTTATAGTTCTTTCTGTAGCTAAAAGCATCACCTTCTTCATACCTGACTCAACCACCGTTTCGACCGTTGGTATTACTACACCAAGTAACTTACGGTCTGGATATGTATTATTAAGCCATGTGTCCTGTAAATAACGTAAAGTTCTAACAGATGCACTATTACAAGCCAAGACCACTAACACACAACCATTTTCATAAAGATTGGCAATTCCCTTCACTGTTAAAGCACAGACTTCCGGTTCTGACTTATCTCCATATGGTAAATTGGCCGTATCAAAGTACGCCATATAATCATATTCAGACATCCTTTTTCGAGTTGACCTAAGAATTATAAGACCACCTAAACCTGAATCAAAAAAACCTATCTTCATATACTATTAAAATATCATGTTCTTCCCTACCGGCTTTATTTAGTTTATATCGAGTATTATAACTGACAAAAAGAAAAATACTCGTCATATATACATAATATATGACGAGTATTTTCTTAAAATAATCACCGAGCTGAAGCAAGAGTAGCTCCCCAACAAGGGTAAGAAGCATTCCATGGCTGAGTTCCTTTTCTTTCGTATAAATTACGAGCATAAGCCATGTTGTCGTAAATGTTCTCAAGATCAAAACCTAAACGTTTGGCTGTGTCTCCGTGATAAAAAGTGTTAATTTGCATTACACCTAAATCACGATTATCTACATACCCTCTTAGAACACTACCATCTGCCAACGTGTGACGGAAAGTTGATTCACATCGTGCAATATGTATCATGATAGGAATATCACTGAAATACTCCCTGACTATCGCTTCTGTATCCTCAACCGCCAACTGCGCGGTCACTACTTGAACTTCATCTCTTTTAACTATCTGACCATATTCTGATTCCCCATCATGAACCATGCTCAGACCAGCTACCATCATAAAAGCTGATACTACCGTGGATAAAATAAGCCAACTGTCTTATCTAACAAATATCGTTCGAAAACGATAACCGGAGTATAATAACATAAATACCGGATTTTTTAGATTATAGCATATTTCATAATTTTGTCAATGTTTTAACTATTCTGATC
>SKGH01000073.1 GCA_007117575.1 Candidatus Kaiserbacteria bacterium
AATAATTTAAATTATAAATTTACCATGCATATTGTTAAACATCATCCAACACTCAGTGCATTAGTTTCGGCTTCTTTAATACTGCCTTTGATCTTCTTTGTTTATCTGACTTTGGAGCCCAAAGTAGCAGTCGGCCAAACTGAAGCCGAATTTACCATAACTCAACAAATTGGTGAAACAATATCTATCGTAGTAGCGGCAACTACTACAGCGATGAGTGGTACTATAGACGGTCTGACCGGAGGTGTCAGTAGCGGTTCAAACAGTTTTACTGTAGCCACTAACGCACTTAATGGCTATCAGGTAACAATTCAGTTTGATGATGCGGTTGCGATGGTCAACGCCTCGTCTTCCTCTTTCGCGATTCAAAATCTCACTTCTCGTGAATTCGACTTTTCTACGTCAACGGTTTCCGGAAGTTCCGGTTTTGCTTATACGGTAACCGGCGGTGATCACGTTGACGGTTTTTTTGCGGATGATGGAGATGAGCTTTGTGGCACGGGTTCAAATTATAGTGCTGAAAATTGTTGGTTCATGGGTGTTAATGCCACAGCTCCTCACCCAATTGTAGATTCTAACGACCCCACTACTGGAGCGGGTGATGAAACGAATCTATACTTTAGGGTTTTGGTTGACGCAAACCCTAACCCCGCTATTCCACCGGGAACATACAATGCCACTGCTACTTTAACAGCAACAGTAAAGTAGTAAATCAAATGTAATAAACTTAAAAGGTATTATAAGATGTCCTTATATAGATAAGTTAAAATAATACTCTTCCATAAAAATTGTCACAGACTTTTTTCTATGGAAACAAAACAGAATCGTGCCTACCACCAACAGTACTATGCAGTAAATTAAAGTATATATAAACCCAAAACACGGACCATTCGTGGTGCTGTAAATGATTTTTAAAACCAATGAGTGTATCATAAATTAAATATATAGATATTTTGTTTATTTAAGATGCATTCAATTATTTTTAAACTCCTTGCAACACTGCACTTTATGTTTTCTTGCAAAACTCGGTTAAGTAGTTACAATGGACATTGATGTATGTTAATAAAAACACTGTGTCGTTCTACTGTTAGTAAATTATGAAATGTGTTTCAGCTATATCTGAGTTAAGGTCTCGTTTGCATGTATGTATTATTGTTTTAGCTGTGATACTTGTTGCGCCTGTTATGGTGGTGGCGGACGAAGAAGCTTCAGACAATAGTGATGAGGTTGATGAGGTTATTGAAATCGGCACTTTGGATGATGAGTTGGTTGTTTTAGATGAAAGCGAAGATGATCAGCCGGCTGATGTGGACAACATGCCGACAGATAGCTATAAGCGTGAACCGCTTTTAAGTCGTGAGGCGATTGGAGATTTTGTGATCGGCCCCGGACGTTTTGACGTGTCTCTAGCACCGGGGCAGACAAGGGTGGTGCAGATGACGGTAGCAAACAGAACCGGAGAAGGAAAAATTTTCACTTTCGAGACGGAAGACGCACAAGGGTCCGCTGATCCAAATCGTACGGTTGACTTGTTGGGAGATAAGCAGGGTCCGTATACGTTGCGTGACTATATCTCGGTACCGCACTGGTCTTTTTACTTGGAGCATGGGCAAAGAGCTTTGGTGCCGGTCACCATCTCCTTACCGCCTGACGCTGAGCCGGGGGGTCGTTATGGCTCTCTTTTGGTATCAGTGACGTCGAAGCCAACTGAAGAGCGGGGGGCGGGTACCCGCTCCGCCTCAGCGATAATCAGTCGTTTGGGAACGCTTTTTTTTATAACCACTCCGGGTGATATTGAATGGAATAGTGCTTTGACCGGCTTTAGTACTCGTAACAGTCAGCGTTTTTTTGGTAGCGCGCCAATCACTTTCGACATTACGCAAGAAAACTTTGGCACAGTGCATACTGTTCCATATGGTAGGGTAACAATCACGAACATACTGGGAGAAGAGATTGGGCGAGTGAATCTTGACCCGTGGTATGTGATGCCTCAAGCTGTCCGTACGCGTGAGTTGGTCTGGAATCGTGATTTGGTGATCGGGCGATACACCGCTACGGCACAGATTAACCGCGGTTACGATGACATAGTCGACGAAATGTCTTTCAGTTTCTATGTGATACCTTGGAAACTGGCTCTTATGGTGTTTGCTATATTATTCTTTTTCTTCTTAGGGCTACGTTTCTTCTTTAGTCGCTTTGAGTTCAAGAGAAAGACATAGTTGCATTTTATTAATAAATCATGCGTCGTTCTTTATCCATAATTACAATTTGCTCAATACTAAGTACACCCTTGGTTTTGTTGATGAGTACGGTTGTCACCGCGCAGGTTATGAGTGGTGATAATTTTCAAATTGAAAGTGATAGTTTGAATTTTGGCGGGGGTTTCAGTGCGTCTGATGAGTACGCTATAAAGGATACTCTGGGAGAAATAGCTACCGGAGAGTCAGAAAGCGACGGTTTTATATTAAGAGCCGGTTATCGACAGTTGCAGTCGGTTTTTTTATCAATGTCTGAACCTGTAGCGGTACAAATGAGCCCGTCTATTCCGGGAGTCATCGGCGGTTTTTCTTTTGGGTCAACCAGTGTGACTGTGGTAACTGACAACGTTGCCGGTTATGAGCTTTTGATACGTAGTGAATCAAGTCCGGCAATGCAAGGACCGGGTACGGCAACCATAGGTGACTATGAGGAAACAGGTGTTGCCGATTTTGAGTTTGCTACCAGTAGTTCAATGTCACACTTTGGTTTTTCTGTGGTGGGGGAGGATGTGGCTTCACGTTTTAGACATAATGTAGAAGAGGAATGTGGCTCAGGAGATATTAATACAGCTTTTCGTTGTTGGGTGGGACTTAGTGATAGTTCTGAGTTGGTGGCGCGTCGTTCCGGTAACAACCAACCTGATGGTACGCAGACCGTGATAAATTTTCAAGTTGGTATTGGAGACAGTGTAAACCAAGCGCCGGGTGTGTATGTGGCCACTACCACCTTGACCGCCTTACCGTTATAATCATTAAGTAATGAGGTATTGGTTTTTATTATTTTTGTTAGTAGCGTGGGCAACTCCTTTCGCAGGTTTTGTTCAAATGGCTAGTGAGCAGTTTACCATCAATCAGTGGGTAGGTGGTGCGCCACCAACCGAGCCACCAAGTGTGCCAACGGGGCTGGAGGCTGTTCCTATGGCTTTTAGTCAAATAGACCTGAGTTGGAATGCATCGTCTCATGTGGCACCGGTGGTGGGTTATCAGGTCTTTCGAGATCTTTTGCAGATAGCTACCACCTCACAGACTTCTTTTTCAGACGCCGGTCTTTTGGCAAGTACCACTTATACTTACAGCGTGCGGGCGTTTGATGGTTTTGGTAACATTTCAAGCTCTTCCATAGCCGTGTCAACCACCACGTTTCCGGAACCACCAACTCCTCAGCCGGAGACAGAAGACCCTACACCGAGTGGCGCCAAAAAAAGTAGTATGTTACCTACGGCATCATTGCTGGAGTTTTCTATTGAGCCGGGGAGTCAAAGCGCGAGGTTTTCTTTCACTACGTCTGTTCCTACGGTGTATACCATACGTTACGGTATCGGCGATGTATTGACGGAGGGGCAAGTGCAGGCTGAGCGTTACGCCACAGACCATGTGACGGTCTTGACCGACTTAGAACCAAGAACCACTTATTTTTATGAAGTCTATGCTACGGATAGGTTCAATAGGGAGGTTTTATTACGACGGGATAGTTTTACCACAACCCATCGTTTTACTATAGAAACTCCGTTAAACGTAAGTAACTTACGAGCCAACGCGGTTGGTTCAGATGTTTTATTGAGCTGGAAAAATCCTGAATATAGTGGTTTTTCACACGTACGCTTGGTCAGGAACCATATTTTTTTCCCAAATGACCCATGGGATGGTTTTGTGGTCTATGAAGGAATGAATAATAACTTTTATGACTCCGGCGCTTTAGGTCAGTATAGTCGTCAGTATTATACAGTTTTCACATATAATCTAGACGGCGTTCATTCGTCAGGCGCAATAACTTTTGTTGACAAGGATGAGGTCAGGGAACCGGTGATCCCTTCGCCAATTACTCCAACCGAAACCAAACCGCCTTCAATCAAGGATAAAGAAACCGAGGTAGTAACTGAATTTTATGATTTGCGTATTAACGATGTGGAGTTTATTCAAAGAGACAGAGTATTTGCTATAGATGTTGATACAGTCGTTCTTTTTACGGAAAGTTCGTTTTTAGTAAGGGTGCCGGTAGACAAGGTACCTTCTCACGCGAAAACATTGATTTTCAGTATTTATGATCCTGATGGTTATGATCCCGTTGCTTCGTATTTACTTGATGAGGACGATGATGGTTCTTATTATGTAGCTAATGTCGGTGGGCTGGTACGAGAGGGCGATCATCCTTTTTCAGTTTCTCTGTTTGATTCAAAAAAAGAACTTCTTCACGTGGTAGAGGGGGTAATAGAAGGGAAAGATTCGGACGAATACGATGAGGTGGTAAGTGATGGTTTTGGTTTGACCGTTGCTTATATGTTGGTTTTTATTTCTTTGGGTATTGTGGCTATTGTTTTGTCACGTAAGTTGTGGTTTTGGCTGTTTGGCTACAAGCGAAGAAAACAAAAAGACTAGATTTACAGTAGTGAGGATAACCAACTATACAGAGGTGCCTGATTTGTCGTATAGTATGTAGGTAAGTCTGGGTAAAGCTTAGTTGTGTGACTGCAAGGTTTCATTGTTTACAGGACTTACGCGTTTGGCGAATTTCTTTGTTGCTTTCGTCACTTAAACCGTTCATCGTACCACCAAGTACGCCTCAGGTTTTCGCTCCTCAGCGCCTCGAACTTCATCAGAAACGCGTAAGTCATGGTTTATAACAGATACGGTGACATAGATTTTTCAATCATTGTTATACCGGTTTGTTTTTAAACATTTAAAGTTGAAAAATGTTTGATTTTTAACCGGCATTTTTAAACGTATTATCAATAAATTTTAAAACTACTAACTCATTAATATTCATTATGGCAAGAATAGCAATAAATGGTTTTGGTCGCGTAGGTCGAGCTTTCTTTAAGATGGCATTTGAAGAATTAGACATCGACATTGTGGCAATAAATGACCTTGGAGATCATGATAATCTGGCGTATCTACTAAGGTACGATACGGTATACGGTCGATCACCGTGGGACATACGCATAGACAATAATGATTTGTTGGTAAATGGAGAAAGGATCACGTTTTTGAGTGAACGAGACCCTACCGCTCTGCCATGGAAAAAAATGGATATAGATGTAGTGGTTGAGTCCAGTGGAGTGTTTGCCAGTTACGAGGGGTCGAAGAAACACATTGAGGCGGGAGCAAAACGCGTGGTAATATCGGCGCCGGTTAAGGATGATCCTGCCGACGCCGGAGTGTCCGGAGCTACTGTGCTTATGGGGGTAAATGAGGGTGATCTGAAAAATTGTGCCATCAGTGCCAATGGATCCTGTACCACAAACGCTGTTAGTCCGGTAGTGGGAGTGTTAAAAGAGGCCATAGGTATGGAAAGAGCCATACTCAACACAGTTCATGCCTACACTTCAACACAAGCCATTGTTGACTCTCCGGATAAGGATTGGAGAAAAGGTAGGGCGGCCGCTCAAAATATTATTCCTACCAAAACAGGAGCGGCGGTGGCTACTACCTTGGTGCACACAGACTTGGCAGGTAAGTTTGATGGTATAGCTATGCGAGTCCCCGTTGCCGTCGGTTCCATTATCGATATTACTTTTGTCGCGCCTCAACCGACTACGGTTGAGGCGGTTAATGAAGCTTTGCGAGACGCTTCCAAGTCTGATGCTTGGGGTTCTTTGTTGGCGGTTACTGACGAACCGTTAGTGTCTTCAGACATAATTGGAGCCAGAGTAGCGGCTATCGCTGACCTTACCATGACCAGAGTAGTTGATAATACTTTGGTAAAGGTGTTAGCTTGGTATGATAACGAGACCAGTTATACGCAAACATTGGTTAAACATGTGAATGCTATTGCTGAGATCATGAAAGAGGGAGGGTAGACAGGTTCTTAGCCACGGAGACCCGAAACAATCTTGACCGGTTTCAATATATGTTGTTTGTAAGACGTATTCTTAGAAAGTGGAGCGACCATAACGAAGTACGCTTTGTGGTGAGACTTCAAACAGTTTCTTATTAATAAATGGTTACCGAAACTGGAGCTGGGTCAGTGCCTCGAACTTCATCAGAAACGCGTAAGTCATGAACAGGTAAAAATTAATTGTAATAAAATGACTTTTTTCATGTATAATAGATAATTATGAGTGATGTTTGGCGTGGAAAAATATACATAGCAACTGATCATGCCGGTTTTGAACTTAAAAACCGGCTGGTTTCTTTTTTGCGTAATGAATTAGGTTATGAGGTTGAGGATATGGGTGCTTATGAATATGACGCGAATGACGATTTTACGGACTTTATTCCACTGGCGGCTAGAGCGGTGGCCAATAACCCTAAAGGCTCAAGAGCAATTGTTTTAGGGGGGTCCGGTCAAGGTGAAGCGATGGCGTCTAATCGGTTTAAAGGGGTGAGAGCAACAGTTTACTATGGATGTGTGCCTGAGATGGTGAATTTATCTCGTAGCCATAATGATGCCAATGTTTTATCTTTGGGGGCTCGTTTTATAGATACGGAAGAGGCAAAAAAGGTGGTCAGTGATTGGTTGTTGGCTTTAAGTAGTGATGAAGATAAGTACAAACGGAGAAATAAGGCACTGGATACCTTGTCGGAAGATGCAGTTGTTTTTGTAAAATCAGAAGAACCCATAATCATACCGGCCATCATACCCACTTCATTATTTGACTTGCGAGAAAAATTAGAGCAGGTAAGTTTTGCTGACTGGGTGCAAATAGACGTGGTTGATGGTGATTTTGTCAGTTATTCATCTTGGCCTTATGGTCCTAAAGGAGAGGTTTCTGACGCGTCAGACCTACTTCGCTCTCGCTCGGTGGAGGTTGACCTAATGGTAAGAGACCAAGCGACAGCTGTTAAAGAGTGGTGTTCTGCCGGTGTGTCTCGCATTATTGCTCATTTGGAGGGCTGGTCCGACCTGACTCCTTTGTGGCATTTGCGGGAAGAATATGGATGCGAAATAGTTTTAGCGATAGTAAACGACACTCCTTTGGAGTATTTATTGCCTTATATAAAAATGTCAGACGGGGTACAGTTAATGGGTATAGCCAATATAGGCGTTCAAGGACAGGAGTTTGATAAAAGGGTCATAAGGCGTGTAAGTGCTTTAAGGGAAGCGTTTCCGGATCTGGTTATTTCAATTGACGGTTCCGTCAACAAAGCCACCGTAAAAGATCTGGTACTGGCTGGTGCGAATCGACTGGTAAGTGGTTCGGCAATTTTTAATGCAGAAGATGTGTCAGAGGCCTATGCACAATTACTGGCTTTAACTAAGCTTTGATAGGGTTTATAATCAATATATTCATGCATCATCTTACCTCGCAAGAAGTCAGGTCTCTTCAAATAAAGGCCAACGAAATAAGGCAGAGCATTATTGAGATGTTGGTTTCAGCCGGAAGCGGTCACACTGCCGGCCCCCTTGATATGGCAGACATATTCGCTTTGTTGTATTTTAAGGTTTTAAAACATGACCCTGCACGACCGGACTGGGAAGACAGAGACCGTCTGGTGCTTTCAGCCGGCCACATTTGTCCGGTACTTTATGCCACTATGGCACATGCCGGTTATTTTCCCATAGACGAATTGATGACGTTACGTCAGTTTGGTTCTCGTTTGCAAGGACATCCACACCGTACAGTCTTGCCGGGGATAGAGACAAGTTCAGGACCGTTGGGTAGTGGCTTGTCGCAAGCGGTGGGTATGGCACTGGCTGAAAGAATGGATAATCCTTATTCTTCAAAATATATATACTGCATAACCGGTGATGGTGAGTTGAATGAGGGTCAGATATGGGAAGCTCTCATGTTGGCAGGTAAAGAGAAGATACACAATCTAATAGTCATAGTTGACCGTAATGCCATACAGATAGATGGCTATACGAAAGACGTGATGCCTTTGGAGCCTTTGCGAGAAAAGTTTGAAAGTTTTGGTTTTCACACGCAGGATGTAGACGGTCACAATATTCGCATGGTCAACGATGCCATCGGTAAAGCGCAGTCAATATACGGCAAGCCGTCTATCATCGTAGCTCACACCATTGCCTCTAAGGGTGTTGATGTGTTTGAAAGAGATTTTCGTTGGCATGGCAATCCGCCCGGAAAAGGTCCGGAAGATAGAGTGCCAAGGAGTGAGCAGGCTAGGGTTGCTTTGGAGAAGTTAAGAAATTTGGGTGGCTTGATAGAGAAAGCTGATTCATAAAATAATAATTTATCATGGAACCGGCAAAACATTTAGATAAAAAAATAGGTACTGATGAAGTTCGATCCGAACCTAACAGAAACGGCTATGGAGAAGGTCTGCTTATGGCAGGTGAGAGAGACGGCAGGGTAGTGGCTTTATGTGCTGATTTGACAGAATCAACACGTACTCATTTGTTCGCGCAAGCGTTTCCGGAGAGGTTTATACAAGTGGGTATAGCTGAGCAGAACATGGCTTCAGTGGCTTCGGGTATGGCTTCCATGGGTAAGATACCTTTTATTGCGTCTTATGCCATGTTCTCGCCGGGGCGTAGTTGGGAGCAGGTGAGAACAACGATTGCCTACAATGATTCTAACGTAAAGATAATAGGGGCACATGCCGGCGTGTCGGTAGGTCCTGATGGGGCTACGCATCAAGCTATCGAGGACATGGCAATAATGCGAGTTATGCCAAATATGGTAGTCATAGACCCTTGCGATACCATAGAAGCCCGTAAGGCGGTTTTGGCGTCAGTAGCATATAAAGGTCCCGTTTACATACGTTTAGGGCGAGAGAGTACTCCGGTAGTGACCACTGAAGCCTCACCTTTTACTATCGGTAAGGGAGAATGGTTCGTTCGTAAAGATCCGGCACACACTCGTAGCATTGGTTTGATAGTGGCAGGAACGGTTGCTCATAGTGCCATGGTTGCGTCGTCAATACTTGATAAAGAAGGTGTGGGGGTTAGTGTGGTGAATTTACCCACCATCAAACCTTTGGATACTGACATTCTTGACGAATTGGCCGAAAATCATGACAGTATTGCCACTGTTGAGGAGCATCAGATAGCCGGAGGTCTGGGAGGAGCAGTGGCCGAATACTATAGCAGTACCAGACCAGTGCGCGTAACAAGGATTGGTATACAGGATCAGTTCGGACAATCCGGTAGTCCTGAGCAGTTGTTGGCACACTACGGCTTAGACGTACCCGGTATTGTAGAGCAGTTGCGAGCCATACCCGAATAATCGGTTTTTTCAGAAACGGTTTAAGAAAAATTTTAAATATTGTTTAAAGTCATGATTTACGCGTTTCTGATGAAGTTCGAGGCGCTGACCCAACCCCAGTTTCGGTAACCATTTATTAATAAGAAACTGTTTGAAGTCTCACCACAAAGCTTACTTCGTTATGGTCGCTCTGCTTTCTAAGAATAAGTCTTACAAACAACATATATTGAAAC
>SKGH01000040.1 GCA_007117575.1 Candidatus Kaiserbacteria bacterium
TCTGAAAAAGCATGCTATATGTGATTTTTTTTGATATGCTCATAAAAATATATTTATGAGAATTAAAAATACATTAGCATCAAACTATGAAATCAGATACTTTTTCAATGACCATCGGAAATAAAACTTTAGACGCCACCTTTAACAACCTGGCTTCTAAAGCGGATGGTTCTGTATTGGTCAGTATGGGTGAAACTGCAGTTCTAGTTACTGCAGTTATGAATAAAAATGAAAGCGGGACAAATTATTTACCTCTGTCAGTTGAGTTTGAAGAAAAATTTTACGCAGCCGGAGCCATCTTGGGTAGTCGTTTCTTGCGAAGAGAGGGTCGACCAAGTGAGGCCGCCATACTTGCCGCTAGAACAATTGATAGAACCATACGTCCTCTTTTCGACCACAGGCTTCGGCACGAAATACAAATAGTAGTATCGGTTTTAGCGTTGGGTGATGAGGATCCGGATGTGTTGGGAATAATCGGTGCTTCTTTAGCATTAACAATATCAGATATACCATGGGCCGGACCAGTTGGCGCTGTCCGTCTGGGACAAAGTCGCAATGATGGAAGAATCATAATCAATCCAAGCTATACAGACAGAAAAGACGGTAATTTAAATTTTGAAATTCTCGCCTGCGGACACCAAGGAGGTATAAACATGATAGAAGCTATAGCTAATGAAATCAGAGAAACAGATGTTATGTCTGTCTTAGAAAACGCAATCAAAGTACATGCCTCATTGGAAAAGTTTCAAAAAGAAATTGCTAACACAAACATTAAGAAGAAGAGGTTGATATCTATCAGTGAAACTTCTCCCGAAGTCGAATCTATCTATCAAGAAAAATTTGCCAACAGACTGCTAACCATCATGTCTGAAGGAACATTCAATAAAGAAAATGTATCTGAACTAAGATCAAACTTTTTAGAGGATGTTGCTGATAGATTCTCCAATATTGAAACTAATGTGTTAAATCATTTCTTTGAAACTAAAGTGACTGAAACATTGAGCTTATCTGCCATAAAAAATAACAAAAGGGCAGACGGGCGTGATCTTCACAGTGTGAGGGAATTAAATGCTCAAGTGGGAGGCATTTCACCTGCTTTGCATGGCTCTGGCATATTTTATCGTGGTAACACTCACGTATTTACCGCCCTTACTTTAGCAGGACCAGAAGCAGCTCAGTTAATAGATACCATTGAACTTCAAGAAAGTAAAAAACATTTTATACATCATTATAACTTTCCTCCTTTCTCAGTGGGCGAAACCGGCAGGATTGGAGGCTTTAATAGACGTATGATAGGACACGGTGCCTTAGCTGAAAATTCTTTATTACCTGTCATACCTACACAAAATGACTTTCCTTATACAATCCGCTTAGTATCTGAGGTGATGTCATCTAACGGTTCAAGCTCCATGGCTTCGGTATGTGCCGGCACTCTGGCACTGATGGATGGAGGGGTGCCAATATTAAGACCGGTTGCCGGAATTGCTATCGGTCTTTTAACTCATAATGGAGACCATGCTTTACTAACAGATATTCAAGGACCTGAAGATGAGTATGGGGACATGGATCTAAAGGTAGCGGGTACGGAGCTTGGTATCACTGCTATACAAATGGATACAAAACTGCACCGGATAACTTTAAACGTAATTGAAGAAGGGTTGAACCGAGCCTTGAAAGCCCGTCTACATATACTTAACACCATTAAAAACACCATTCCTGCGCCAAGAAAAAATTTATCACCAAGAGCTCCAGAAATAGTCACCTTAAAGATAAGACCTGAACAAATCGGTCTGGTGATTGGAGCTGGCGGTAAGACCATTAACAGCATAAAAGAGAACACGGGTGTTCAAGAGATCACAATAGAAGAAGACGGTACTATATATATAACAGGCAACAACGGGACTTCCACAAAAGCACGCGCAAAGATAGAATCGCTAACAAAAATATATGAACCTGGAGACAGGGCAGAAGTTGTGATAACCAAAGTCTTAGATTTTGGTGCTTTCGCTCGTCTTGATGATCACCATGAAGGATTGATACACATATCTGAAATCGCACCCTTCCGTGTAAATGACATATCAAAATTATTGGAAGTAGGCCAACAGGTACCAGTGACGGTTACTAAAGTCGAGGATGGAAAAATCGCACTTTCCATAAAACAAGCCGAACCTGAATACTTCTCTCAAAAATAAACCAAACGGCGCCAGTCTTCTTATTTATGAGATATCTTTTATCAGTAATCATTTCTTAAAAAACTAAATAAATTATTCACATCAATAATTTACATAGAAATAATAAATGTGGTCTGATTAAAAAACTTTCCAGCAGTCCACACTTGTGCGCTATAGAGAGTTCTAAAGTGACCTAAGTCGTGCAATACTATAGGATATGGTATCTTCTAGCCAACAAACACAAGAAGTTCGTCCGATTAAAAAAATTCGCACCTTCAGTAAAGATTTAGAATTAGCTAAACAGAAAGACGAAACACACAGCCGTAAAGAAGCTTCTGCTTCTTCTCATACTCTACATGTAAAGCCACTAAAGAAAGGGGAAAGAACTGCCGCTGATTTTTTATCGCAAAGCTCCACACCTGACCCTATACCTATTCCAACACCCCCAAAAAAACAAGGCTTGGAAAATAAAAATCCAGACACTTTGGTAGACAAAAATGTCAAGTTAAGTGCCTCAGAAAAAAAAGTAAATGAAACAAAAAAAATTCCAATTCCCATACCACCCAAAAATAATAATGAACTTAAACCTGAAGCGGGCAATTTCCACGACCCGATAAAAAAGGAAAGTGGCAAAGATACGAAAAAAAATATTTCAAGCAAAAATAATAATTTACATAAAGAAGTAGCGCAGGTGGCATCAAGACCGGAAAAAAAATCCATATTAAGTCATAATGATGACGAGATTCATATACATGGTAAAAACGCCACTGAAAAAGGTGTAATTATTAAAGAGAAAAAACAACACTCAAAGGGAATCGGATCATCAGTCAAAGAAGCCTTTGGTGAGTGGCTTGGAAGTGCACAAGAAATATATAATGAAAAGACGCAAACTAATGAACAAGAGCATTACGTATCACCCGCTGAGAGCCGTAAAGAAATAATTGAAAAAGCTCGCCAACAGAGTAACTTCGTACCCCAAAAAGACTACCTTAAGAGGGGTGCTGAAGATAATAAAAATTTAACACAAATACCAAAACCTCCAACTAAAAACTCACAAGGAATTACAAAAAATAAAGACCTTAACCCACCTAGCTGGGAACACGTTGTTGAAGATAAAACACAAATAGTACCCAAAGAATCCGAGATTAAAGCTATAGATAGGATTCAAAAATTCTCATCCTTAGTTAAAGAAACTTCACCTGATCATTATGATTTAAATAAAACTGATAATCTAAAAAAAGACGGATTAGCAGAAGACCTTGACCAGATCATAAATAAAGGATCTGTGGTCAAAAAAACAAAAGAAAGTGGCTTGGAATTGAAAAAAAATAAAGTCATAGATGTAAATGATCAACTTTATATTTCGCCTGAAAAGGGTGGGGGATATGATTCTAAAGAGCCAAGCAAAGAAACTGGTGCTCCTGCCAACAAAAACATACTCGACACGCCTAAAGTGATAGAGGGTACCCCCAATAAGACAAAACCTGACAAAGAAAACATTTTAAATATAGCTAAGCAATGGAACAAAGATGTTGTAGATGATGAATACGAATCAACTGAAAAAAAAGATTCGGTTCAAATAAAAACCCTTACATCAACAGATGTAACAACACAGCAAAAATCAAATGACCGTGAACTATCTCCGATTAATAAAACTGCGTATCAAGAGGAAAATGGAGGTAGAAAGGAAAATATCGAAACGCCCCAAAAAGGGATTATTCAACAGGAAAATCGCTCACCAATCAACAACATACCAATCCCACATAAAGATGAGCATGATATCAAACAATCAAACGAAAAAGACAATAAAGGGTTTTTGACGGAAGATACGGGGTTTGTCAAAACAAACGAAAAAACAGATTCTGATCAAGAATTAGACGAAAAACCGGTTGTCGGTGTTGGTGTTGAATTAGAAACATACGAACCCGAAAGCTTGATTACTAAAGAAGAAGGGTCAATGGAAGAAAATGACGTACCTTACACTAACCAAAAACGCCAATCAACTGAACAAAAGATAAAACCGCTACCGAAAAATATAAAAAGAAAAGAAGATACTGGTTCTTCTGCAATCCTTAAGTTTGTACCCTATGGAATGCATACCGCTGTTGCTATTGTGGCTATTGTGTTAGGAGTTATGGCTGGTATGATTATATTTTCAACTGACGAAACTACTCCTTTATCAGGTTTTCTTAGCGACCCTCCAGACCTGTTTGTCAATGACAACACAGTTTACGTTTTCGCTCCGGACAGAATCAGGCTATTAGATACACTAAAAAATGAAACCGAAACAGCAAGGGTGAGAACGCAGTTCGTACCTTCTTTAGGCGGACTTAATGAAAATAGAAGGTTGCTGTCAACAAATGCCACAATGAACTTATTAAAAACAACGCCTAATAATTCACTCACAAGTTCTATATCTGAAATAGCTCTAGGAGCAAGTCGCGACAAAGATCCGTTCATTGTGATGGCAATTAAGAGATACGACCATGCTTTTGCGGGTATGCTGGATTGGGAAAATAGCATACGCCGAGATCTTTCTCCATGGTTTGGAGCGGTTTCTATTGCCACTAAACCGACAAATCAATTCATTGATGGGAGTGTGGAGGGCAGAAATGTAAGAATTAAATTAAACGAAAACGAAGAAGAAATGATTGTGTATGGATTCTTTAATGAACATACACTTATCATCACCAATAGCTCCGAATCATTTAGTAGTTTGCTACCCTATATTAGATAAGGTCTAATATAAAGCCATGATCAAAAAATTCAACTAATACAGCTCTTGCATTTATTAAAAGAAGGGAGCATAAAAATGCTTAACGAATTATGTCAATCGCCAAAATATATACCGCTCAAGGTTTGGTGACTGAAAGTCCTATAATCACAGTAGAAGCGGATGTATCTAAGGGTCTACATTCATTTTCTATAGTGGGTCTAGCCGGAAAAGCTGTTGATGAAGCAAAAGACAGAGTTAACTCGGCTATTAAACACTCCGGATTTAAAGCTCCCAAAAATCAGAATCACAAAGTTATTATCTCCTTAGCTCCGGCTGATATAAAAAAAGATGGCACCGGTTTTGATCTGCCAATAGCGGTTTCTTATTTGTGCGCTACAGGTTTAGTAACAATCAAAAGTCCGGAATCCACCTTATATTTGGGAGAACTGGCTTTAGATGGTTCACTTCGTCCAATAAAAGGTATTCTGGGAGCGGTGTTATCTGCTTCTAAGGCTGGAATTAAAGAAGTTATAGTACCTATGGAAAATGCTAAAGAAGCTGCTTTGGTAGACTCTGTTAAAATAATCCCGGCGTCAGACCTTAAAGCCGTGATTGGTCACATTACTACCGAAACAGAACTTCAACAGATAATAACCCCACAACCAAAAACATTTATACCAAACATCCCCGAAAATAATAACAGGGTTTTTCTAGAAGACATAAAAGGTCAAGAAAGTGCTAAAAGGGCTTTGGTAATAGCGGCCGCCGGAAGACATAATGTGCTACTGATAGGTCCACCCGGCACGGGAAAAACCATGTTGGCTAGAGCTTTTCAAAGCCTGCTACCTCCACTTACCAGAAATGAGGCCCTGCAAGTAACCACCATACACTCTGTTGCCGGAACATTGTCTAACATATCAGGTCAACCACCTTTTCGCACACCCCACCACACCATAAGTCATACCGCTATGGTTGGTGGGGGATCAAAACCACAACCCGGAGAAGTAACTTTGGCTCATAAAGGTGTACTATTTATGGACGAATTTCCTGAATTTGACAGAAGAACTCTTGACGCCTTAAGACAACCTCTGGAAGATAGAGAGGTCTCCATCTCTAGAGTTAGTGGTTCGGCTAAATTTCCAGCTGATTTTATATTGATAGCGGCCATGAACCCTCACCGTGGACAAGACGATGGCAACAACGATTATGCCACGGTCATGCACGAAACATACGCCAGTAAAATATCAGGACCTATCTTAGATAGAATAGACCTATGGGTTGAAATGCCTCATGTACCTTATGATAAGTTGACCACTAAACGAAAAGACAATAATAATAATGAATCAAAACTAGCAATAGAGATGATTGGATATGCTAGACATACACAAAGTAAAAGGCTAAAAAATAGACATAAAAACACCAACAGTATGATGTCTGCAAGAGACATAGAGGAAACAGTGGTTATGACAAAGGACACTAAAGATCTACTACGTGAAGCTTCCTATAAACTCAAACTCTCACCACGCGGTCACCACCGAGTCATAAAAGTTGCCAGAACAATAGCTGATCTAGATAAGGCCGACAATATAGCACCTAAACATTTATTAGAAGCTCTACAATACAGAATGAAAGTGATTGGTTCATAATAAAAAAATAATAACCGGCTTTTATATAAGTTAGGTTTTCGGTTGTGTTTAGCTTGACATACAAAAAAGACTTTTATTGTATAATGAATAATTATGCCTTTTTTCATTTTTGTTAGTAACTACTTTTTATGGCACTACAGTCACGGTCTAACCTCTTTGTTCCATGTTTGGTATAACATATTTTCAAATAGTTTAAGAATACTCAACCCAACCAATCACTTATTAACATTGTTTTCTCCGTGGCGAAGAATCAGCGAGGAAAAGGGTCATATCTGGAATACAGAGGAATGGGGCGAGGCTCTGGTGGTAAACATGGTATCCCGACTTATGGGATTCATATTACGCTTTTCCTTGATACTGGTATCTATAACAGTAGCTGTCATACAAATGTCGCTGTTAGTTATTTTTATTACCATGTGGATAGCCACACCAGCTGTTATCATAACTTCTTTATTTTTTGGTTTAGGTTTTATAATAGCCATTTTTTAAACATGAAAAATCTTAACGAAATAACATCCCCATTTCGCACGGCATTATTCATGGTGAAAGTATTTCCCAGATCGCTAATGGCTCGCATTAGAATATCTTTTTTTATAGCCTTTGCTATAAGCACCTTAACAGCCTTAGTATATTGGCAATTAGCGCCAAATACATATGAACAATTAGCCTTCGGCATAGCCTTGATCACTTTAGGTCTTTGGTGGGAGCAAATTTTAATATACAGCTACCACAACTATTGGTATTTCAAAGGGATGAATAGTGTATTGGAAATACCTAAGGAAGGGAAGTCGTCTTGTACATATGAATTGGCTGAACTGGTACAACAAAACCCTAACGACCTATCATCTGCTTTTATGAACCACAATATGGGAAAAGAAGCTGTTTTAAGAAGTGAAATATCACAACAATTCATCGTAGACTTCTTAAAATCAGAAAGACAGCTGATAAACGCTCAAAATATTTTTATTCCGGAAGGAAAAATTTGGTCTATTTTTGATCTTGGCTGTTATCTTTTTGATGAAGATGGCTCGTTTAGGTCAATGTTTACCGAACACGGTATAAACAAAGATGACTTTGTTGGTGCCTTAGGGTGGGTGGTAAGACAACGACATCAAGCTAAAAGAAGTCTGCGATGGTGGAGTAAAGACCGATTAAGTCAATTCGAAGCATTAGGTGCTGACTGGTCTTTTGGTACCACTTATCAACTTGAGCGTTTTACCAAAAGTATATATACGGGAACGATTTTTTCCGGCTTAGCCGGAGAAGATAAATATCAAACAGGCATAATGGAACGTGTCGAAGCTACCATGTCTCGCTCACGTTCTGCTAATGTTCTTATTGTGGGTGAACCCGGAGTTGGAAAACTGGATATTTTGGCTAATATTTCAAAACGTATTCGTGTAGGTAAATCACACCCTGACATTATTAATCACAACATTTTACTTCTAGATGCCAACAAAATATTTGCCGTTTGTAATGACAAGAAAAGCCTAGAGTTAACCTTAATCAACCTGTTAAATGAAGCTACTCATGCCGGCAATATAATACTGGTAATTGATAACATAAGTAATGTCATCAATGAAGCGGAAACTTTTGGTGTTAACCTAAAAGAGATACTGGGAACGTACTTATCATCTCCCTCACTACACATCATTGCCACTGACACTCCAGCCGGTTTTCACAATGAACTGGAGGTGAACGTCGCTTTATCCAGACAGTTTGATGTGATTTTATTAGAACAAACAAGTATGGAGCCTACTTTGCGACTTTTAGAAAACATTGCCTACAATGAAGAGAATAAACGTAACATATCTTTTTCATACAACTCAATACGAGCAGTAGCACAATCTGCTGAAAGGTACTTGACTAACGGTGTGATGCCTGACAAGGCTGTGGGTCTATTGGTGGAAATAGCCACTTTAGCAGGTCAGAAAAAAGACTACGCCTTTATAGATGAAAGCTATATCTACGAATATGTATCTAATAAAACAGGTATACCAATCGGCAATGTGAAAGATGGCGAAAGGGAATTGTTATTACATCTAGAAGATACTTTACATGAAAATGTGATAGGACAAGACGAAGCGTTAAAGGCCGTAGCCAGTACCATGAGAAGATCACGCGCCGGAATTGTTTCTCCGGAACGTCCTTTGGGTTCGTTTTTATTCCTTGGCCCTACCGGAGTTGGTAAAACTGAAACAGCTAAAACACTGGCGATGGTTTTCTTTCAAGATAAAACTAAAATGGTTAGGTTCGACATGTCAGAATTCAGTGGAGGTGACGCTCTTCCCAGACTAATAGGTACGAGAAACAGCGCCGGGCTTCTGGCAGATTCCATGCAAGAACATCCCTATACTGTCCTACTGCTAGACGAGTTCGAAAAGGCAGATGTGGCAGTACATGATCTTTTCTTGCAAATTTTAGATGAAGGAAAATTTACCACCGGTAAGAGTCAGACTGTTAACATGCGTAACACCATAATCATCGCCACTTCTAACGCCGGTAGTGCTCTGATAATGGCTTCAAACGATATGAAGCAGGGTATTTCGTCCAAAGAAATAGTGGGCTATATAATCAAAGAAAGAATATTTAAACCGGAGTTAATAAACAGGTTTGATAATGTGTCCCTGTTTAGACCACTTAACAGAAAAGAACAGGAAGAAATCGCTGAGCTGATGCTAAAAGCTCTAATTAAAAGAATATCTGAAAGGGGTTATAGATTATCTTTCCAGCCCGATCTGGTACCTGCTTTAGTTGATATTGGTTACAGTGTCGAATTTGGAGCAAGATCACTAAGGCGCGTGGTTCAAGATGAACTGGAAGAAATAATCGCTAAAAGAATTATAAGCGGGGAGGTGAATAAAGGTGATGAGATAATCCTAAGTGCTAGTGACCTGCAAAACCTGTAAAGGCCCCATTACTTACGCGTTTGGCGAATTTCTTTGTTGCTTTCGTCACTCAAACCTTTCATCGTACCACCAAGTACGCCTCACCCAGCTATAGTTCCGGTAAACATTTATTACTAACGTAATAAACCAAA
>SKGH01000009.1 GCA_007117575.1 Candidatus Kaiserbacteria bacterium
TGGAGGTGCTTATCTTTATTTCAATGAGGGCGGGAGAAATCTTACAAGAGATTCAAGTAGTAGGCGTATTGGTTACAGGTTTGATGATGACACCAATAATATAGAAAGAAGGATAGTGGGCAATGGCCATGATTGGCAACCACTTTTAAGTGACGAGGTAGAGATTGGTTTTATGAGGTTCTACGTTACCGGTACTGACCGTTTACTTGGTTCAGGTGACACCCTCTCGCCGACGGTTACTATAGTGATAGAGGGTGAGATTACTGACCTGCGGGACAGAGGTTTGGACGCTGACTTTAAACTGCAGACCACTGTCACTCAGCAAGTACTAGATCTTTGACATATCTATGAAAAAAACACCTAACCAACAAAAAATTAAAAATCGGGGGTATTCTTTAGTAGAAGTTTTGGTGGCAATAACCATTTTGATTATTGCCGTAATCGCTCCCATGACGGTTGCTTCTCGTGGTATTCAAGTTGGTGTTTTTGCCAGAGAGCAGGCCACCGCTATTTTTCTGGCACAAGAAGCCATAGAGATGGTAACAGCCGTTAGAAATGAGTATGCTTTGCGGGCGCTTAAAGATAGTAACTCGGATTTGTTGTGGGATTGGGTTGGTAATGAAGCAAGTAAACCTTTAAGATGGTGTTTTGTTGTTGGACATGGTTGCAATGTTTATTGGGGACAGGGTGGAGGGGCAGGTGATATAGTTACTGAAAACTGTGATAACAGCCCAGATAGCTGTCGAATGTTTTACAATGATTCCGCTCTTCGTGGTCGTTACGTTATCACCTCACCAGGTGACCCCACTCCTTTTCGTAGACTTATGAGGCTGGAAGAAGTAGATGATGGTGTGGTCAACGTAAGGGTAAGAGTAGAGTGGGGGTCAAATTTGTTTGGCGGTGGAACACAATCGGTTGAGCTTAGTAGTGTGGTAAGGAATGTTTATGCTGATCTTCTACCTGAACCTTAGTTTTAATATATTTTTATGATTTTTAAACTTTTTCACTATCCAAAATCAAACACCAACAAAGGCTTTGCTTTGTTGCTGTCGGTGGTCATTGCCGGAGTGTTGGCCGCTGTTGGTTTGGTGCTTGCCAGTATTACTTTTAAGCAGATAACCATAACCACTTCTGCTCGTAGTTCCGAGACAGCTTTTCAGATATCGCAGGCTGCCTTAGAGTGTGTGCGATCACTTCGTTTTAGTGAGCAAGATGCTATTTTAAATAAACATGATATTAGTTTATCATGTATTGATGCCACAGCTTTTGAATCAGCTTTTACTATACCGGGTAATCCTAATACATATGTGTATAGATTTAACTCCCTTTCGTCAGGGGATGATTGGGGTGAGCGTTGTTTTGATGTAGATTTATATATCTTGGACGCAAGAAACTCAGTAGTTGGATACAATTTTGGAGACGATAGGGCCGGCATTGGAGATGGAGGAAATAAAGAGTGTCGATCGGGTGATGTGTGTACAGTTGCTATCGCGAGAGGGTATAACGTGCCTTGCCGTGAAATAAGTGGCTCAATGCGAGCCATTCAGCGTGAGCTGACCGCTGAGTTTTAAAAGGTTATAGTGCTCGTTTAACTTTTTTCGTTAGTTAACATAGTATAAAGACATGGCAGGAGGGACATATTTGTCTTTTAACAAACAGCAGTTTAAGAGAGTGTTTTGTAGCAGTTTTTATATTCGGCTGAGTATTAGTGACTTCAAAGTTGCTAGGTTTATTGCGGTTTATGTATATCACGATATTATTGTTTCAATATGGATAAACAGAGACGGATTAAAAAGCTAGAGAGGCTCATCGATCGCCATCGCAAACTTTATTATGAGCAAGATTCACCGGAAATATCTGACTCCGCTTACGATTCTTTGGTGGCTGAGTTAAAAAAACTCACCGGTGAAAGTGAAGAAGAGGCAGGTTCTGTATTAAATCAAGTGGGCGGAGCACCGGCAAATGCTTTTCGTAAGGTTAAGCATGTGGTACGGCAGTGGTCTTTTTCCAACGTTTTTACTGACCAAGAAATAAAGGAATGGGATGAACGAGTGCGACGAGGTCTGGACCTTGCTCACGATGATGTGGTTGAATATGTAGCAGAGCATAAGATAGACGGCCTTAAAGTCATTCTTACCTATCAAAAAGGTGTTTTGAAGCAAGCTACTACTCGCGGTGACGGTGTGGTGGGAGAGGACGTAACCCACACGGTAAGTACCATAAAGACACTACCATTAACTCTAACGCAACCTGTGGAGCTGGTGTGTGTGGGCGAGGTCTGGTTATCTCCTTCAGAATTTGAACGTATAAACAGTGAGCGTAAACAAAGAGGGGAGTCACAGTTCGCTAACCCACGTAACGCCGCCGCCGGCACCATACGTCTTCTCGATCCTTCTGTAGCCACCTCTCGCCAACTGTCCGTTTTTGTTTATGACATAGATCTTATTGACGGTCTGTTGAAAAAAAACAAAAAACCCGCCACTCAAGAAGAAGAATTGTGCCTCTTGAAAGTTCTCGGTTTGCCGGTCAATCCTCATTTCAGAGTGGTAAATGGTCTTAGGTCTATCAAAAATTATCACTCTAAATGGCAAGAAAAAAGATCCACGCTATCTTACGAGATAGACGGAGTGGTCTTAAAGGTAAATAGAGTGGATTGGCAACGTACTTTGGGTTATACGGCCAAGTCACCGCGTTATGGGGTGGCCATAAAATTTAAAGCGGAACAGGTTACAACTGTCGTGGAAGATATACTTCTGCAAGTTGGGCGTACCGGCATAGTTACGCCGGTAGCTAAGTTGCAACCAGTGACAGTGGCTGGTTCAACCGTGTCGCGCGCGACTCTTCATAATGAAGATCAGATAAAAAGGTTAGATGTGCGTGTGGGCGATACGGTGGTTTTGCAAAAAGCGGGGGATGTCATACCGGAAGTGGTTTCGGTATTATTTGAATTGCGACCGGTGAATAGTAAACCTTTTCGTTTTCCTAAGCGCGTGGCAGGTTGTGGCGGAGATGGTCGTATAGAGAGAGTGTCTGGAGTGGCGGCGTATCGTTGTGTTGAAACCGACTCACCGACTTTGCACAGACAAAGACTTTATCATTTTGTGTCTAAATCAGCTCTGAATATTGATGGTGTGGGTCCTCGCATTATAGATGCTTTACTTGATAAAGAGCTAGTAAGCGATGTGGCCGATTTATTCACACTTACCGTAGAAGACTTTTTGACCTTACCCGGTTTTAAGACTAAGGCGGCAAATAATGCGGTTAGAGCTATAGACTCTGTTCGTAAGGTGTCTTTTGACAGATTGTTGGTGGGGTTATCAGTTGATGGGGTGGGCACTGAGACAGCTCGTATTTTAGCCGAGCATTTTGGCACTCTTTCTTCTTTGCGAAGTGCGTCAGTTGATGATCTGTTAGGGGTGTATGGTATTGGGGAGATGGTCGCAGAATCTATTTATCGGTGGTTTAGTAATGAAAAGAATAATTTACGTTTAGATTCCTTGTTGGCACATATATCAGTGGTACCGGTAAAAAGTCCCAATAAGGGCACGTCGTTGTCCGGAAAAACTGTAGTTTTTACTGGCACTTTGTCTGAAATGTCTAGAGATGAAGCAAAAAACTTAGCCAGACAAAATGGAGCCAAGGTGTCGGGTAGTGTTAGTAGAAGTACTGACTATGTGGTAGCCGGAGCTGAACCGGGGAGTAAAGCTCAAAAAGCGACGCAGTTAGGTGTTCAGATCTTGACTGAAAAGGACTTTTTTAAATTAATAAACAAAAAAGGTTTGAGTTCTAAGTCATAAAAATGAGCTAAAGGATGTTTAATTGTGGGTTTGTGTTATACTGTTTCACCATGAAAAGACAAGATATCATTGAGCTGGCGGAGTTGGTAAGAATAGATTTTACCGATGACGAAATAGCCAGACTGGAGAAAGAGATACCTTCTGTACTGCAATACGTCAGTGCTGTGCAAAAAATAGCAACTGACGTGACTGAAGTTGACCCCGGTCTACGGCGTAACGTACTGCGGTCTGACGAAGTTGTCAGTACTAAACCTGAGGACGTAGAAGCTTTGTTAGATTCAGCTCCGGTTAGAGAAGGTCGTTATATAAAAGTTAAGAAAGTATTAAATGTTGACTAAATATCCAACCATTTCTGCTCTGAGGAACGCTTATTTATCGGGTAATTACACCCCAATTCAAGCAGTAGCTGATGCGTTTGCCATTATTGACGAAAAAGATAAAGAGATACAGGCCTTCTTAGAATTGTACAGAGAAGAAGCAAAGCATGAGGCGGTGCTAGCGACGGAGCGTTTAAAAAAAGAAGGGGATAATGCTCCGGCTTTGTTGGGAGTACCTATAGCCATAAAAAATAATATTTTGATCAAGGGTAAAAAAACCACGGCGTCTTCAAAGATGCTAGAGAATTACGTTGCTACCTATGACGCTACCATTATTGAGAGGTTGCGTGAGGCCGGAGCCATATTTATCGGAGCCACTAACATGGACGAATTTGCCATGGGTTCTTCTACCGAGAACTCTGCCTTCATGACCACTAAAAACCCTTATGATACTAAGCGAGTGCCGGGAGGTTCTTCCGGAGGTTCGGCGGCGTCGGTGGCTATGGGTGCTGTCACTGCCTCGATAGGTACTGATACAGGTGGTTCTATCAGGCAACCTGCCAGCTATTGTGGCTTGGTTGGTCTGAAACCAACTTACGGAGCGGTATCTCGTAATGGTCTTATTGCCATGGGTTCTTCTTTGGATCAAGCCGGACCATTGACCAGAAGTGTCTTAGACGCGGAAATAATACATTGTGTTATGGCCGGTCTTGATCCTAAAGACGCTACCACCATTGCTCCTGATACTTACCCTGATGTGCCGGTTAAACAATCTTATACCATAGGTGTACCACGTTCTTTTTTTGAGCAAGGTATAGATACATCTGTCATGAAAGTGTTTGATGAACAGTTAGAAAAATTAGCTAAAGCCGGTCATAAAATAGAGGACATCGAACTACCACTTTTTGAACAAGGGTTAGCCGCTTATTATATAGTCATGCCAGCGGAAGTGTCTTCAAACTTGGCAAGGTTTGACGGTATGCGCTACGGTCTTTCTGAAGATGGTGATACTTTGCGTGAAGTCTATGGAAAAACACGAGCTACAGGGTTTGGGGCTGAAGTAAAAAGACGTATTTTATTAGGTGCTTACGTACTTTCTTCCGGTTATTATGACGCCTACTATCGTAAGGCTGAAGCTGTAAGGTCAATGATGCGTAAAGAACTAACTGACATGTTTCAAAAAGTAGACTTGGTTTTAACCCCTTCGGCCCCTACTCCCGCTTTTGTTGTGGGTGAATTCAGTGACCCTCTTTCAGTTTACAAGCAAGATATATTCACAGTTCCGGTAAACCTTACCGGTGTACCCGCTATTTCCGTACCGGCTGATCATGTTGAGGTTGAAGGTAAGGCTTTGCCCGTAGGTATGCAGTTTATCGCTCCTCATCAAGGAGAGTCTAGGTTGTTTGATATAGGAATCAGGGCTCACGATAAGATACAGGGTTTGTAAGTCCTGAGTCTATTACCTACTCCTTATTTTCTGTAATTTTCGATTGTTTTAAGAATAAATTGTTTACCGGCGTGACTCTTCTAGAAACTTAAGAAGTCTGTATTGTATAGACTTCTTAAGTTTTATTTGTTGGCTGGTTGAGGGTATAGAGTATAATATATATGTTGAGGTGAAGGCAGTGATACTTTATTTAGTTTTGTATTATTAATAGTTGTTGTTTGTGCCAAGATCAATAATCATATAAATTTTTCATATATTCATGTTGCCACAAGTATTAGCACAAGCCACTACCACCATTGGTCACCCGTTGGGTTTTGACCCGATACTTCCTTTAACTCTTCTTATTTTGCGTTTAACCGGCGGTAACGTATCGCTGGCTACCATAACCGACTTTCTCAGTACTGCATGGTTTATTTTTTCTTTGATTTCTTTTGCTATATCAGCAATATTTATCTTTGGTACTATTTATGCCTATAACCGTTCGTCGCAGTATCTGGCTTATTTTAATGAGAAGTTAAGACTGGAAGAAAAAGCTTGGCAAGATGCCAACAAAGCAGTGCCGAGAAATGAACGTTGGCAACAAGTTGAAGAACATATTGCCTCAGGAAATCCAAATGATTGGAAATTGGCTATTATCGAAGCCGACATCATGCTGGACACTGCATTAAAGCAGGCAGGTTATAGCGGTTCAACTATAGGAGAAAATTTGAAAAATGCCTCACCTCGAAGTCTATCTACTTTAGATGATGCTTGGCAAGCACATAAAGTTCGCAACCAGATAGCTCATGAGGGAAGTGATTTTATACTTACTCATAAACTTGCTAGAGATACCATAACCAGATATGAAAGAGTTTTGAACGAGTTATTGTTTTTAAATGCTTAGAAACTATTTAAAGTCTCACCACAAAAACGAGCTCATAGGTTATTTTTTTGGTGTCATGAAAAGTAGAAAAGTCCGGCATAAAGCCGGACTTTTCTACTTTTCATCAATTGTTGCGGGGCCCGGAATCGACATCAGGTTTCTAATTCACTTTGTTCATAAGAACCTGTCGGCTCAGCTCGTCTGTTTCTGCTCTATGCAGGAGCAGAAACATGACTCCGCTCGTTCGGTTCCGACGCAAGCAAAGCAGTTTGCTTGCTTACCCCTTTGTCATGACCAAGATGAGACTTTAATAATTTCTCAAAAGTTTTACCAAAAAATGACTTATAAAATCATATAGAATAAATAGAGAAGTCAGATACAAAGCCGGACTTTTCTACTTTTCATCAATTGTTGCGGGGCCCGGAATCGAACCGGGGTCTGGAGGTTATGAGCCTCCCGAGGTACCTCTCCTCTACCCCGCGGTAAATATTAATTATAAACATACAGTATATTCACAGTTAATGCAAACATTATAACTATCTATGTGTTTTCGTGTGTGTTAGTATATATCTCATTATGCAATGTGTAATTTTAGCGGCAGGCAAGGGGAGTCGCCTACATCCATTAACAGCTAATTGTCCTAAACCTTTGGTGTCAGTCGCGGGTAAGCCACTTTTAGAGCATATAGTCAGTGCTTTGCCCAGTTCGGTTGATGAGCTTATTATTGTAACGGGTTATTTAGAAGAGCAGATACGTGAACATTGTGGCAGTAAGTATTGTGGCAGATCTGTAAGGTATGTCACGCAAAAAGTGCCGGATGGTACAGCTAGGGCTTTGTGGCTTTGTAAAGATATGTTAAAAGGGCGTTTTTTGTTCATGTTTGCAGATGATATACATGGTAGGGAAGATATAGCCAGAGCAACTTCATACAGTCGATCCATGTTGGCAACATCCAGTAATAATCCAGAAAGGTTTGGTGTGATTGTGAGAAATCCTGACGGTACCTTATACGAGATGATAGAAAAACCAAAACATCCGCCTTCCAATTTAGTCTCAACCGGAGTAATGGTCTTGGATAAAAATATATTCAAATTTGAACCCAAAACTCCACTCAACGGCGAGTACTACCTTACAGAAGTGGTAGAGCGTTACGCAAAAGAGTACCCCATAGCTGTGGTGGAAGAGTCACTTTGGATATCAATTGGTTATCCTGACGACATAGCTAAAGCGGAACAAATAATGAAAGTAAAAAACATTAACGCAATTGATTCGTACGCTAAAGTGTAGTAACCTATTTATTCAATTAAAACATGTCGGCGTAGCTCAGTCGGTTAGAGCGTGGGACTCATAAACCCAAGGTCGGAGGTTCGATTCCTCCCGTCGACACTAGGTTTACTAAGAGTCTACCTGTTATAGTTTTGTGTTTTTAGTAATTTCACAAATTTATTTTGATTTTGTGTAGAATTATGTATAATTCATGGGTACAGACAATTTTTAAAAAGTTTGTAAGTCGCCCAGAGAATATTTATCTGCGGTGGTAGCTCAATTGGTTAGAGCACCCGCCTGTCACGCGGGAGGTTGCGGGTTCGAGTCCCGTCCACCGCGCAGAAAACAAAATAGCCCGGCATTGCCCGGGCATATTTTGTCTGCGCGGTGGAAGCAGGCAAACTGCTTTGCCTGCGGCGGGACGAGAAAAGCGTTTCTATGTTTTTCTCCCCATACTTGGGAGAAAAACAGAAACGCCTTGCATGTTAACTTGTACACATAATTTTTGAGTTGAAATGGAGCTGTATATTCGATACTATGTTTGGATATATAGCCACCTTAGCTCAGTTGGTAGAGCGTTGCATTCGTAACGCAAAGGTCGTGAGTTCAATCCTCACAGGTGGCTCAAGTGAGAGTCGTAACCTGAGACAAGGGTAAACCGAAGGGTATCTTTGGGGAAGGTTATGACCGAACGCAGACCACCTGTATGCTTGCTTCATACAGGTGGCTCAAGTGAGAGTCGTAACCTGAGACAAGGGTAAACCGAAGGGTATCTTTGGGGAAGGTTATGACCGAACGCAGACCACCTGTATGCTCTTATACAGAAAACGCTGTATTTTATATGTAGATAGTTAAATTTTTTGCTTTATTGCGTACAATTAAGTTTATATGCAATACATGTCAGACCAAGATTTCCAGCTGTTAGTATCTTCAGCCATTGATGATCTTCCGGAACATGTACGCACAAATATGGACAATGTAGCTATTGTCATAGCTGAAGATGTGTCAAAAGAACATACGATCAATAAAGACATATCCCCCGATGAAACTCTGTTTGGATTATATGAGGGGATTCCCTTGCCTCAAAGGGGTGTTGGTTATGGTGAAGTCTTGCCAGATAAGATAACTATTTTTAAACGACCAATATTGCAAGCTTATGATACTTATGAAGAGGTGGCAAAGTGTGTTTCCAACACGCTTTGGCATGAGCTGGCGCATCATTTTGGTTATGACGAGGAGTGGATAGCTAAAGAAGAAATAAAGAGAAATAAAACATTGTGAAGTACATTCAGCAAGTTTAGTGTAACTTAACTAAAAGAAACTAGTGTTTTTTGGTAATAACTTAATTGCAGAAACAGCTAAGTTGAGATGTTAAGCGAGTTCCTTTTAAATACAGGACCTTAAAAATACCTGAGCCAACGGTCGGGATTGAACCGACGACCTCATCCTTACCATGGATGCGCTCTACCGACTGAGCTACGTTGGCTTACTTACTTATATGAACAAGCAAGATAATAACATGATTGCCTGTATTTGGGAACGTAAAGCAGAATAAATAATCTCTGGTTTCATTAAAATCTATCAGAATGTTTTTAATGAAACCGTTAAATGTATTTTGTATTGGTTTATAAGTTTTATAATCAGGATTTACCCGTTTGGCGAATTTCTTTGTCGCTTTCGTCACTCAAACCGTTCATCGTACCACCAAGTACGCCTCACCCAGCTCCAGTTTCCGTGATCATTTATATTCTTTCGTGACTGACTAAAACATTTTTTGGTTTATTACGTTAGTAA
>SKGH01000055.1 GCA_007117575.1 Candidatus Kaiserbacteria bacterium
CCAGCTATAGTTCCGGTAAACATTTATTACTAACGTAATAAACCAAAATCGTTTTAGTCAGTCACGAAAGAATATAAATGATCACGGAAACTGGGGCTGGGTCAGCGCCTCGAACTTCATCTGAAACGCGTAAGTCATGTTAGAGATGAATAAATTAGAATCTTCGTTATTTAAAAATGTTATGATTTAGGTAAATGGAATTTTTACCTTTTTTTGTATTGGTAGCAGCAGCGGTTATCTTTTCAGCCATATTCGATAAGTTTCATCTGCCGTGGGTATTGGCTTTGGTCGTTTCGGGTATGTTTCTAGGTAAACACGGTATAGGTTTGTTGGAGATTGACCCCACCATTTCTTTTATGGGAAATATAGGTCTGGTTCTTCTAATGTTCATGGCTGGGCTACAGGTTAAGTTTTCCAGTTTTAAACAATTTAGTTTTAATGTTTTACGATTCTCTCTCATAAACGGAATAATACCGGCGATGGTAGGGTTTTTTATTGGTTATTTTCTGGGGTTTGGTCTGATAGTGTCGGTTTTGTTGTCTGCCGTATTTATGTCTTCAGCGGTTGCTGTGATCATCCCTACTTTGGAGGCTGGAGGGGTTATGAAGAACAAACTTGGTCGCACTATTGTTCCGGCGGTAATCATTTCAGATATAGCCAGTCTTTTGGTCCTTTCATTGGTATTGCAGATTGAGGTTGTAAATAATACTTTACCTTTACCATCATTTTATCTTTTATTGTTTCTTATACTAATTGGCTTTCGCTATGCTTTACCGAAAATTAGGGGTTTATTTCCTGTTAGAAGAGATGAGGTAGACCTTTTTGAGTCAGAAGTAAGAATAGTGATAGCTATGTTACTTGGAACCGTAATTACTTTTGCGGCTATCGGTTTGCATCCTATTGTAGCGGGTTTTTTTGTGGGAGTTATTTTGTCTGATACTATCAATAGCAAAATTTTGATAGATAAGTTACGCACCATAAGTTACGGTATCTTTATTCCTATATTATTTATCATCATCGGCGCGGAAACAAATTTCATAGTTTTCTGGTCTGAGCCCGATGCGTTATTGTTAGCATTAATATTGTTGATGGGATCCTTCGGTGCCAAATTATTTAGTGGTTACTACGCAGCTTCCTTGGGTGGGTTTAATCATCGTGACAGCCTTATTGCCGGTGCATCTACTGTACCCAGACTTTCAACCGGTTTGGCTGTAGTATTGACTGCCATTGAGTTGCAATTGATGCCGGAGACACTCATGGGTGCTTTGGTGGTGTTAAGTGTTATCACTACTCTTGGGGCACCGGTTTTTTTACGTTATGTATTTGATAATCCGGAATTATTAAAAAACCATCAATAAATTTATATACTATTGGTCATTCCGCATTCCAGATTTCGGTAGTTTATAAATTTTGTCAAAAAATATGTTTTGACTTATTTTAGACTGTTGTATTTTTTTCTTCCATACGTCGTAACAGTTTGGTTACTGCTACTGATATGGCAAAGATAATGCCTGACAGTGTTAAATACACGGGGTTAAGGATGTTTAAACTAAATCCATCACGTAAAAAAGTTTCCAGATCTATACTGGCACCAAATGAGACGAAAATAGTAATACCGGGGATTGTGCCAATAAAGGAAGCTAAAGCATATGGTGGCCAAGGTATTTTTAATAGTCCTGATATATAACTTACAGCGTCGTATGGTAATAAAGAAAAACGCATTAATAAAACAGATAAAAATGGGTGTTTTAACAAAGGTCCTTTCCAGGAGCTTATTTCTGATATTTTTTTATTTTTCCTTCCCTGATTACGTAAAATACGTCCTATCCAGTAGGATACATTTTCTGAAAACAACGCACCTAAGGTTGTGTATATGATACCGAACCAAAATCCAAAAAAAACTCCTGATAAAACCGAAAGAATAGAGGCGGGTATAAAAGTCAGTGGTCTAATGGTGTAAGTGAGTATGTATAACAAGGGTCCCCAAGTACTTTGTGAGACAAATGTGAATATAGCAATCCCTGCTTCGGTAATGGTTATATCTAGGCTGGCAAAGAAGCCCCATAACCATACAAGCAAAAAGGACCAGACTAGTAAAATAAAGATTAAAAGGCGGTGACTTTTTAGACCAGTGGCCAAGTCTTTAAAATAATGCCCTTTTTTTTCTTCATTGATCTTCTGAAGTAAATCATTTACGATACTAACACTATTTGTTGTATTTTCTACAAACGGATCCGTTAAATAATTTTTGTTTGTTGACAGAGAAATGAGGGCAGATACTTCTTGCGCGTTCCTACCTATAAAATGTCCACCTAATATAGTGCCATATACTTTAGCAAATATAATGTGAGCTATGCCACCGGTGTTTATCGACTCATCGTTGATGTTTTCTCCATACTTTAGCGTTACAGATCTGGTCGTGTCTTTGTTGTAAAGATTTTCTACAGAATCTTCCGTTGCGCCGAAGCTACCTACCGGGGGGTCGGTGTTTATTATAGTGACAGCCTTAAGTTTTTGATACGGTGGAAGCGGAAGAAAACTAATAAAACGTGGCCTAAGTAGGTGTTTGATTATTTGATCACTCTGCTCATAAAATGACTCATTGTGTCTAATAAAATAAACATTTGATACACTACTTTGACCATGTTTGTTTGTAAGTATGAGCCCGTTTTTATCTACTTCTACGTGTATGTGTTTTAACCCTTTTGGTAAAGGTGAATTCTCACTGGTGTTTATCAGCAGTTTGTCGTAAGCCACTCGCACTATGCGGGTTATGGCGGGTCCGGCACCTGAGCCTGTGTCAAATATTGCTTGACGATTTTCAATTTTCAGTAACTCAGCCTGTGTCAGAACAGTAACCTCATCATCTTTTAAAATGTCGTTCAGTTTTTTGGATATGTTTTGATTAAGGTAGGAACAAAAAAACTCATTAGTGGTGACTATAGTGACACGACACCCTAGGCGGGCTAAGTTTTGAGCAATAGGCAAGCCAGACGGTTCATCGCCGAGTAGAAGAAGGCGTTGAGGCATGTCTGTCAAGGTGTGTAGATTTTGTGATGTGATTACGTCACTTTGATTCAAACCTTCTACAAAAGGTATGTTAAATTTTTTATGGTTAATTATCACTACATTTTTAAAACCGTAATCAATACCACCTATTTGGAGTGTTTCGCGAGTTTTGAACTCCACAGTTCCGGTTGTAAAAAAAACGTTTTCAAATGCCGTTTTAGTGTTAGTTATGGCACGACATTTTTCTATGGTTTTTTGGTAAGAGCTACTTAACAATCTTTTGCTGAAGTCTTTAAGATATTCGTTATTTTGCAGTAATGAAGAAGCTGTCAGATAGGCTTTGCTATCTTTGCTCATTGTTTCAGAAAATATCCTTGATAGTAGCTGTTGTGAATCATACCCTTCGTAGGGTTCGACTATCATTATCTTTTGGTGTTTATGTCTAAGTCTTTCAACTAAATATTCAGCTTCCGCACCACTACCTATGATTATCAGGTCAAATTTTTTCATGTTAGTTTCGGCATTATATCATTTATAAACCCATTGCTGTTTTTTATTAAATATCGTATATTACGCACTATCGATTCGATTGAGGTATCGGGGCGTGTAAATGTTAAGGTTGCTAAGGTGGTTTACAATTTACTGTATTTCACATCAGTTATGTTTACTTTAAGTGATTTCTTGTTGTGTTTTCGAGGTTTAGATTAGATTGGTCAGTGAGAATCAGGGTGGTACTCACCTTGTGCTTAGCGGAAGCTGATAGTCTAAAGTAAGCCGGATTTGTTTCGGTTTGTATACTTAAAGTATTGCATGATGAAATTACAAGGTAGATAAACAGTGTTTAAATTTAGCATTAAATTCAACATAGTGTTTCTCCCCGAGACAGTAGGATTATTATTATAAATATTATTATATTATTTTTTTTATGGCACGAGCTTTTCCATTAGATAGACTTCGTAATTTCGGTATAGTTGCGCATGTTGACGCAGGTAAGACAACTACATCCGAAAGAGTTCTTTTTTATACAGGTATGAGCCACAAGATTGGCGAGGTTCATGACGGAGCCACCGTGACTGACTGGATGGAACAAGAAAGAGAGCGCGGTATAACTATTACTGCTGCCGCTATTTCTTGTAATTGGTCAAAGACGGAAGTGGTAGACAGAAAAGACAAGTCACAGATGTACTCTTTTAACATTATTGACACGCCCGGGCACATAGATTTTACAGCGGAAGTAAAACGTTCAATGCGCGTGCTTGATGGTGCCATAGTGGTTTTTGATGGGGCTGCGGGAGTTGAGCCTCAAACAGAGACAAACTGGTCTTATGCTGATGAAGCCGGCGTGCCTCGTATTTGTTTTATTAACAAAATGGATAAGCTGGGTGCTGATTTTGAAGCATCTTATAAAAGTATTCAGGATAGATTGTCTAAAAAAGCTGTCCGTATACAGCTACCTATTGGTGCCGAGCAGAGTATGAGGGGGGTTATAGATCTGATCGAGATGAAATCCTACTCTTTTGAAGGAAATATGGGTATGGATGTAGTGCCGGGAGAGATACCGGAAGACATGAAGGAGATGGCCGAGAAATTCAGAGCCGAGCTTGTAGAAAGAGTGGTTGAGCATGATGATGAATTAATGGAAGCTTTTTTGGAAGGCAAGGAACCTAGTTTAGAACAACTGAAAGCAACTTTAAGAAAAGCGGTGATAGCTAATGAATTGTTTCCGGTAATGACCGGAACCGCTTTGCAAAATATCGGCGTCCAGTTAGTTTTGGATGCGGTAGTTGACTATTTACCTTCACCGCTAGATTTACCCGCGGTTCAGGGTGTTGATCCTAAAGATGAGTCACAGGTGTTGACTCGCAAACCATCAGACGAAGAACCTTTTTGTGCCTTGGCCTTCAAATTGCAGGATGATAAATTTGTTGGACAGTTGACCTTTTTCAGAGTCTACTCAGGAAGCATGAAGTCAGGTAGCTACATACTAAATGCGTCAACCGGAAAAAAAGAAAGAGTCGGTCGTTTGGTACGTTTACAAGCTGATAAGAGGGAGGAAATAGAAGAAGTTTTTGCCGGCGAAATAGCAGCTGCCGTAGGTATAAAGGAGGTCAAGACTTCACATACACTTTGTGCTGAAGGGGATCCTATAGTACTTGAACAAATTTCTTTCCCTGAACCGGTGGTAGCTTTACGGGTTGAGCCTAAAACTAAGAACGACCAAGAAAAGATGGGTACAGCCTTGAAGCGTTTGTCAGATGAGGACCCTACTTTTAAAGTGTCTACAGATGATGAAACGATGGAGACCATTATCGCCGGCATGGGAGAATTGCACCTTGATATAATCGTTGATCGTATGAAGCGAGAGTTTGGGGTTGAGGCGAATATTGGTCAACCACAGGTTGCTTATCGTGAGACTATTCAGAGAGAAGCTGAAGCTGAGCATAAATATATAAAACAGACTGGTGGACGTGGTCAATATGGTCACGTTAAGTTAAAAATTAAGCCTCTTGAAGCCATGGAAGAGGGTGCTACGGTAGCTAAAAATGTAACCCGCGATGATCATTTTGAGTTTATTAACAACATAAAAGGTGGTGTTATACCTAACGAATACATTCCGGCGGTTATGAAAGGGTGCAAGGAGGCGATGGCAAGGGGTTTCTTGGCGGGTTATAAAATGGAGGATGTATCAGTTGAGCTGTTTGATGGTTCCTATCATGATGTTGACTCCAGTGAGATCGCTTTTAAATTAGCCGGTATAAATGCTTTTAAAGAAGCGGCAGCCAAAGCTTCTCCGGTCATACTTGAACCCATTATGAAAGTTGAGGTTCGAACTCCGGAGGAGTATATGGGCGACATAAACGGAAATATATCTTCTAAACGAGGACATATAGAAGGTACTGAAGATATGGCCGGAAGGACAATAATCAACGCTAAAGTTCCTTTGTCAGAAATGTTTGGCTACACAAATACTTTGCGCTCAATGACTCAAGGTAGAGCGTCAATGACTATGGAGTTTGACCACTATGAAGTGGTGCCACCAAATGTGGCGGAAGAGATAAAAAGATCTCGTGGAGTAAAAACCGAGTAGTCTTTTATCTTAAAGACCAATGACCAACTTCAGTCAAGCTGGTTTTTTGATAAAGCTTGGTATTTGTAGCTTAATACGGCTTGCATAACTCCTGTTCTTTGGTACTATACCTCCCACCGCTGCGTACTGTGTTGTGTCGGGAGGTATATCAAATGTGATCATACTTTTGAGTACTCAGTGATAGCGCGATTTGTTCTCGCGCCGTTATCATTGATTGTTTATAATGTACCCATGTTTGTTATGATACAAACACAGTTGACCACGGAGATTGTCGATTATCAGATTATTTTTAAGAATCATAGTAAGACTAAATCTGTTCTAAATACTAAGTTTAGCAGACATAAATAATTTGTTTGCGTTTGAACATTGACATAATTTCAGCAACTGTATTGTGATAGAAACAGTCTTATTAAATTTTGATTTAGTAAAAAAGTCTGACAATATCATTAATAAATTATAATAAATAAAAATAATAATTATGGCTGATACATTTGACCGTTCTAAGCCACACATCAACGTTGGTACAATTGGACACGTTGACCATGGCAAGACAACTTTGACAGCTGCTATTTTGAACGTATTGAATAGTAAGGGTGAAGGATATAGTGCAAACATAAAAGCAGTTGAAGACATAGATAAGGCACCTGAAGAAAAAGCTCGCGGTATTACCATTTCACTTTCTCACAGTGAATACGAGACACCTGAGCGTCACTATGCCCATATTGATGCTCCGGGACACGCTGACTATATAAAAAACATGATCACCGGTGCAGCTCAGATGGATGGTGCGGTGTTGGTTGTGGCAGCAACTGACGGTGCTATGCCTCAGACTCGTGAACACGTACTTTTGGCTAAGCAGGTGGGTGTACCAAAAATTATAGTATTTCTGAACAAGTGTGACATGGTGGAAGACGAAGAGATGATCATGTTGGTTGAAGAAGAACTAAGAGAATTGTTGGATAGTAATGGTTTTGATGGACAAAACGCTCCTATCATTCAAGGTTCCGGTCTTAAGGCTCTTGAAGATCCTACAGGGGAGTGGGGAGAAAAAGTATTAGAGTTGGCGAAAGCGATGGATGAATACTTCCCGTTGCCGGTTCGTGACCTCGATAAACCTTTTTTGATGCCAATCGAGGACATATTCTCAATCGAGGGTCGTGGTACTGTTGTAACCGGTAGAGTTGAACGTGGTGCAGTTAAGGTGGGAGAAGAGGTGGAAATAGTTGGTATAAAAGACACAACTACCACAACAGTGACTGGTGTTGAGATGTTCAATAAACAGCTTGACGCAGCACAAGCCGGTGATAACGCAGGTATTTTACTACGAGGTACAAAGAAAGATGATGTACACAGAGGTCAAGTATTGGCTAAGAAAGGGTCTGTAACGCCTCATACCGACTTTGAAGCTGAAGTTTATGTGCTTTCCAAAGAGGAAGGCGGAAGACATACCCCATTCTTTACTGGTTACAAGCCACAGTTCTACATTCGTACTACTGATGTAACTGGAGAAGTTACTTTAGCGGAGGGTACTGAAATGGTTATGCCTGGTGATACTGCTACGTTTAAGGTTAAGTTGGTAGCGCCTGTAGCTCTGGAAGAGCAACAAAATTTCGCAATACGTGAAGGTGGTCGAACTGTAGGAGCCGGAGTTGTTACTAAGATTGTCGCTTAAATAAAAACTAACAAAATCTTTACCTACTTATGGCAACTACAGCAAAAAAACAAACACAGACCAACCGTAAACAAGAAGAAGGCACAGCGGAAGTCAGTAAATTACGCATCAGGGTACGTGCTTACGAGCACAAGATCCTAGATGCCTCTGTTAAACAGATCATGGATACCGCATTGAGGTTTGATGCGAATGTGGTTGGTCCCATACCGTTGCCGACAGAGATAAAGAAATACACCGTGAACCGTGCCTCCTTCGTATTTAAAGACGCGCGAGAACAGTACGAAATACGCACACACAAAAGAGTGATAGATATACTCAACCCCAGCCCCAAGGTTATAGATGCTCTTACTAATTTGTCTTTGCCGTCAGGAGTGAATATTGATGTAAAGATGATGTAGTATATAGAATTAGTTTTGTAGACAAAAGACCGTGGATAATTCCACGGTCTTTTGTTTTATTTCGGTCTTTTTGATATTAAGAATTATCATATAGTCGTAAACGTGGTTTTATCCATGTGCTTTTTACACACCACACGCTTCCCTGTCCGCACTTTGAAAAGTGTTCCGTTCTCATACTCTCTGAGAAGAACAGTTGCCGTATCACGCTCTACTTCACTCACAATACTGGATGCGTAAGCACGCGCTTCCTCCCCTCGTTCGTGCACCAATAGGTGCAAAAGCTTGGTGATCATGTTCGGGTGGTTGGGAGGCATGAGAGCCAGTGCTTTCTCGGAGAATTCACGCGCCGCTTTTACGTCCCCGTACCTGTGTAGTGCACAGGTAATTGCATGATGATTCCACAGCCATAGTATGTCACGTACCCAAAAGCGTTCTTGGTCATTCGTCACTGATGCAAGATCAATCTTTTCAAGTGCGTATGCTACCATGTTGGGTATCTGCGATTCGTTTTTATAATCCCATTCACCGGCGTACATAAGAGATTGATCATTGGCACGACAATACTCTTACAATTCTCTAGCAGTAGCGCAACCAAACCGCGAACACACTTCCTGTAATGTAGTCTCTTTTTTCATATGTTTCAGTATACGAATGTTGTGTTTAAAGACAAACTTTGACCTTGGCATAATGTTACTTTGTGTAGTGAATTAGACTCCGATAGCCTTCGATAGTTGTCGTAGGAACAGTATACTAGTCTCTCAATTGTGCCAATGTATGAGAACAGACTATTGTTAACTAATAGGGAGCTTTGGTCATTTCTGATAGTTTTTTGTTGCCACTGTACTCCTTTACCTTATTATTTACCCTCGTTTAGAGTGTTTTGTGTAGGCTATATGTTTGGTCAGACCCCCCTAATAGGCTTATTACTTCTTCTATAGTGAGGATGGCTGTATTTTTCGTGATCATGATCATACATGACCACAATATGGGCTTGTCCCCGAACTCACATTTTGATCATTTAACTCACGTGGTTAAGCCATAAAATTACTAGAAAAGTGCAAAAAATCGAGTTCGAGGACAGACCCAATATGCAATTTTGGTAAAAGGAGCTACTCCGGCTCTTTTTTAGTTGTAGTCACGGGAGCGCTTTACCGGTTCGTCCGGAATCGTCCGTCCAGATTGTCCAGCTCAGCTCTAGTTTTTGAAGTAATTATCATCAATACTATAAGGTAAAATTGTATTTAGTAAGTTGCGCTTAAAAATAACTTAACACGGAAACTAGGGCTGGGCTGGGTTGCGTGAAACTGATAAAATAATTTCTAATGCCTTGTGCTATTCTGAGGTAGGTTTACTATAAAAATATCCTTGTGTCTTAAACTTAACACAGGGAATGGAATTGTAAACGGGATAATAACTACCCAGTGTATTTGATGTCAGCTCTTAAAGATTTGCCGCCCATGTTTCTGGATGACCCAACACCTATTCCTAGGTGATGTAATTGATGATTCATATTAATACCAAAAACACTCCCATTTTGATGCCTAAAGCATTCTTCTCCATTGTTGTAAATGCTTAGGAGGGTGCCACATACCATGCAACGACGTGGCTCTGTTCTGTCGGCTTTTTTTTGTTTCATCACTATTCTCCTGGACGTGACGCAATGACGGTCACGCTATAAATATATATTCAAAAAAATATTTTACAAGTTTTAACGGATTCGCTATATCACAAAAATAAGTATAAAAGCATATTTTTCTTAGAAAATTATATTTTGTAAAAAAACCGTGTTTATTATTTTTAAACATTATTTAATGTTTAAAAAACTTGTGTTTTTTTTGTTTACGGGTATACTGACCGTCAGCTGTAAGACCTAACCTGGTTAAATTAAGTTTTAACTTAATTGCTTTTGAAAGCTAATTAGAAGCAGTTTAGTCTCTAATTATAAAGTCAAAAGCGTCAGGCAATAGGCACAAAACCGCGCGATCGGTGGCGTTGCCTTATTGTTCACGTCATAGCTCGCGTGTTTTTGTTAGTAGTCTTGCTGTGTTTATACATAAATTAATCCAAGCATGAAATTTATAGTTGGTACTAAATCAAGCATGACACAAGTTTTTGATGATAATGGAGTTTGTCATCCTGCTACTGTTTTGAGAGTGGACCCTATGGTGGTAACGCAGTTGCGTAAGCAGTCGCCAGATGGATATGAAGCGGTACAAGTAGCGACTGGTGCTCAGAAAGAACATAGAGTGGGTAAGGCTCAAAAAGTACAACAACAAGGTGCTTATTCTATCACTAAAGAATTTCGTCCACGTAAAAACTACCAAGAGTCTGTAGTAGATTTTTCGGTGGGACAAAAAATAGACGCTGGTGTTTTTACTCCTGGCGATAAAGTGGTCGTTTCATCTATTTCTAAAGGTAAGGGTTTTCAGGGTGGAGTCAAAAGACATGGGTTTAAAGGAGGTAGGGCTACTCATGGTCAGAAACATTCCGAGCGTGAGCCGGGGTCTATAGGGGCTACAGGACCGGGAAGGGTTTTTAAAGGTACCCGAATGGCCGGAAGAATGGGTAGTGATCGTAAAACTGTAAAAAATTTACGAGTCTTGCAGGTTGATCTTGACTCAAACTTGTTATTGATATCGGGAGCTGTGCCGGGTAGACGCGGTTCTGTGGTAACAGTCAGGAACATCTAAATTAAACCTCAGTACATAACATATGGAATCAAAAATATATTCACAAACAGGTAAAGAAGTAGGTACGAAGCAGTTGCCGGAATCGGTTTTTGGCGTAGCTTGGAATCCCGACATGGTTCATGAGGTAGTTGTATCAATGCAAAGTAATGCTCGTGCTAATACAGCAAATACAAAAGACCGTAGTGAGGTATCCGGAGGAGGAAAAAAGCCTTGGCGTCAAAAAGGAACCGGTAGAGCACGTCATGGTTCAAAACGTTCTCCTATCTGGGTTGGTGGTGGTGTGGCTCATGGTCCCACCAATGAACGTAACTATAAGAAAAAGATAAATAAAAAAGTAAAGTCTAAAGCTTTGGCTTCGGTTTTGTCAAAAAAATATGCGGATTCTGAGCTGATTTTGTTAGACGCTTTGAATCTGAATGAGCCAAAAACGAAAGAGATTAAGTCAATGATTAGTTCTTTGGCTCAAGTTACTGACCTTAAAGATCTGGTATCTAAACGTTCTAATACTGCTTTGGTGGTACTGGCTAAGCGTGATGAGGTGGTAGAAAAGAGTTTCCGTAACTTGTCGAACTTTATGGTAATGGCCGTTAAGGATATAAATCCTTTGGATTTACTTACCTTTAAATACGTTATTCTGGTTGAGCCAGAGACGGGTTGCGAAGTTTTGGTGTCTAGGACGTCCATAAATAAAAAACCTCAGCAGGTCATTGCGACAAATTAATCAGGTAATACAGAAGGTATGGTATTTTTTAATCAAAAAAAAGAAGAGAATACAGTTGCTGTTTCGGAAAACACCGGTAAAGATGTAAAGAAGGATATGTCTTCAAAAGATGTTAGAGATATATCTTCCGTCTTGGTACGTCCGCATGTAACTGAGAAGGCGGTATCACAAAGTGATCGCAATGTATATACGTTCATTGTCCGTTCTGATGCTACCAAATATATGGTTCATGAAGCAGTACGAAAATTATTCAATGTTACACCAAAACGAGTTAATCTTGTTAAGAAAAGTCCGCGTCGATACATGAGTCGCTCGCGTGGTAAAAAAGTATCAGAATCGGGAATGAAAAAAGCATACGTTTATCTTAAAGAAGGCGATTCTATAAGCTTGGTGTAACTTACGACTCAAAATAACTAATGATTATGAAAAAATATAAACCAACATCCCCAGGTCGTCGAGATGGTAGTGTTATCGATTACCGTTCAGAACTCTCACCTCTTGCCAAAAAAAGTCCACATAAACCTTTGACAGGTAAAATGCGCTCAACTGGTGGAAGAAATAGTCAAGGTCGTATTACAAATTGGTACCGTGGTGCGGGCAACAAACGTGCATATAGGCATATAGATAATAAATACGAAAAGCACAATATACCAGCTAAGTTAGAATCCATTGAGTATGACCCCAATCGTTCCGGCTTTATAGCTCTGGTTTGTTATGCAGATGGTGAAAGAAGATACGTTTTAGTGCCTAAAGAGATGAAAGTGGGCGATGTTTTTGAGGTTGGTGAGAACGTAAAGGTTAAGACCGGAAACAGAATGCCCCTTGGTAAGATACCGACTGGTACAAAAATATATAATTTAGAACTGAAGCCTAGAGCTGGCTCTCGTCTTGCTCGCTCGGCTGGAAATTATGCTGAAGTGGTGGCTCACGATTCAGGCTATACACAGGTACGTCTTCCATCTAGTGAAATACGTAAAATTATCAGTACCGCATGGGCTAGTGTGGGCGAGGTTTCCAATTCTGCGCATCGTTTGGTAAGTATTGGAAAAGCCGGACGTGCTCGTCATATGGGTTTGCGACCTAAAACTCGTGGTAGTGCTCGCAACGCTGTAGACCATCCTCATGGTGGTGGTGAAAGTCGCTCTCCGCGTGGTCATAGACGGTCACGTACTAAACAAGGAAGACCGACTGGTAAAGGGCAAAAAACACGCGCACCTAAAAAATATTCTAACAAGTTTATTGTTTCTAGGCGTAAGCCAGGAAAGATAATGGGCGGTAAGAGATAGTGAATACGTCCGCTTCGCTACCTCCTTGGCAGAGTAGACGGAGCATTATAGTTACCGGAATAAGGGCGTTTTTGCCAGCTAAGGATTAGGCTCCGCCGAAACATTATTCTTTATCCATTCATCCCGGCCCAGACCCAGTTTCTGAAATTATTTATTATCAATACCATGAGTCAAATTAGTTTTGGTACTCTACGATAGACTATAAACTAAAACGTAAATTAGGTCTGGGAGTTTTGAGACATGGTCGGTAAAAAACCCTTGGGAATGCCAAGGATTTTTTACACTTTGAGTTTATTAAACACCAGGTCGACGTTCTCTCAGTTTGAAAATTATGTGCGAAAGGTCTCTGTGTTCCGTAATGCCAGAGATTACCCTATCTACATCTTTATTTTCACAATGCACCGCCACTTTTTGTGTACCTTGACCGCTTATGATCAGTTGCAGGCCAGCGTTTGTTTTGACGATAGTAACATAGCGTTGACCACTGCCCCTACGCTGGTTCTTAGAAATTATACCCGGAGCTACCATGTTAATGCCGGGTATCTTTTTAACTATTTTAACCACCTCGGAAGCGGTTTCTGTAAGGGTGGTGTGTTTTTTACCTCGTTTATTTAACATTCATTATAATTTATAACATAGTTTGTTGTAAATTTTTATGGGTGAATATGTTGCAAGGGAAGTTAAAAGTGCATCTTACGTAACTTAAAAAGCTGTGTTGTAATTTGTGATACGCGCGCTTGAGTAGGATAGCTGTCTTTTTTCAAGAGGGTAAGTAAGATATATTGTTTTTGTAAAGGTTGACTTAATTATCACTTTCCCGTAGTATAACCCTCGTTCCAATCCTCGTAGTTGTGTTTTCTGGTAGAAACTTAACTATACGCCTTTTTTTAAATTGTGAACCGTTATCACATTAAGGTGAAATATTGCAGGTGTGGGGCTATTCAATTTGCAAAATAACTATTATGTCAAGATCACTTTATAAAGGACCTTATGTCGATGAAAAGTTGCTTAAGAAAATAAACGGTAAAAAACCATCTGATGTGGGTGTAGTAAAGACGTGGGCTCGTGATTCCATGATTTCACCGGAGATGGTAGGTTTCACCTTCGGAGTTCATAACGGCAAGGAGCATATACCGGTTTTGGCGACTGAAGACATGGTAGGACATAGGTTAGGTGAATTTTCTCCCACAACGAAGTTTTACAGACACGGTGGTAAGATGCAGAAAGAGCTTGATCAAAAGAAAAAAGAGGCAGAAATCGCCGCAGCAAAAGCTGCTCGAGGCTCCTCTTAGTAGATGTATTATGAAGTGTTATTAAAGCTTATGAAAGCCGTACTAAAAGATTATCGTCAATCACCACGTAAAGTTCGTTTAGTTGTTGATTTGGTGCGTGGAATGAGTGCTGAGGAGGCACTGAATACTTTAAAGTTCGTAGATAAACGGGCAGCTGATCCTGTAGCTAAAGTTATAAAATCTGCTGTTGCCAATGCCGTAGAGACAGGAAAGCAAAGAGAGAACTTGGTTATCAGTAGAATAGTTGTAGACAAGGGGACGGTACTTAAACGTTTCATGCCACGCGCACGGGGTTCGGCTTCACGTATAAACAAACGAAATAGCCATATAACTGTTGAGCTAAAGAGTAAATAAATCATTAGTCACTTATGACACACATTGCCCATCCATATATACAAAGAATAGGTATAAATCGAGACTGGAAAAGTCGTTGGTTTGCTTCAGATTCTAAGAAATATCGAGAGTATTTGCGCACCGACGCCGCTATACGTAAATATCTAACAAGAAAACTGAAAGGAATGTCTGTAGGTTCTGTTGAAATAGAACGAAATGAGAAACAGGTCAGAATTTTGATAAAGACCGCACGACCGGGTTTGATAATTGGGCGAAGTGGTGAGGGTGCTACTAAACTGCGTCAAGGTATAGATTTGTTACTTAGAAAATTGCAACTGACTGAAAAGCCGGAAGTAAAGATAGATATTGAAGAAGTTCGTTCTATTGAGACCAACGCAACCATAGTCGCTCAGATGATGGTTGAGGGTCTAGAGAAGCGCATGCCGTTTCGTCGAGTATTAAAGCAGACGGTAGAAAAGGTAATGGCTAATCGTGATGTGGAGGGTGTTAGGGTGATTGTTTCGGGACGTTTGGCTGGGGCGGACATGGCTCGCAAGGAGGAGCTTAAGAAAGGCAGAATACCTCTGCAAACTTTGCGTGCCGATATAGATTTTGCTCGTGAAAGAGCCATACTTCCATATGGTGTGATTGGTATAAAAGTGTGGGTTTACCGTGGAGATATATTTTCAGACGGAAGTTCGGAAGGGGTGGTGGCAAAGAAGTCTTTACCAAGAAGAGTTAGATAACTACTTATTTTAATTAAACATGCTGTTTCCTAAAAAAGTAAAACATCGCAAGTGGCAAGTGATGCGAAAAAGTCCTGAAAAGTTACTGTCAGCAGATAGTCGAGGGGTGACCGTGGCTTTTGGGTCTTATGGACTAAAAGCCGTAACTCAAGGACGTGTACGTTCTAACCAAATCGAGGCGGCTAGGAGGGTTATTTCTCGCACTCTTGGTAAAACTGGAAAAATTTGGATACGTATCTTTCCCGACAGGCCTGTTACCAAGAAAGCAGCTGAAACGCCTATGGGTAAAGGAAAGGGTGATCCTGACTACTTCATGTTTGAAGTTCATCCGGGTAGGATACTGTTTGAGGTTGATGGGGTTTCAGAGTCAGTTGCCAGAGAGGCCTTTCGTAAGGCAAACGCGAAACTACCTTTGACTGCTAAGTTCGTTTTACGTGAAGAGACTAGAGTATAAGATTGTTATTATTTGTCTATGAGTTATAAAGAGATCAAAAAAAAGTCAGACAGTGAATTAGTTGATTATGTCAATCAACAGCGTGAAATTATTAGAAATTTTCGATTTAACACTTCAGGCTCGGCAAATCGTGATGTGAGTTCTTTCCACTCAGCTAAGAAAGAGGTGGCTAGGGCGTTGACTGAAATAAATTCTCGTTCTCGCGCGAACAAGGTTTGATCATAATTTATTAATGAATTTGTATGAATACATCAAAACAAGAAAATCTAGTGCAAAATAAAGGACGTGTTTTGTCTGGTACGGTTGTATCTAGTAAGATGAAAGACACTTGCACTGTTAAAGTGGAACGCTTTGTTAAGCATCCTAAATATAAAAAATACGTTCGTCATACAAAAAAGTATTTGGTTCACGATGAAGGCAATACCGTAGCTGTAGGTAGTAAGGTGCAAATTGCTGAGTCTAGGCCAATATCAAAACGTAAATCTTTTAAAATAATAAAAGTTACCAATATCTAATAACAAAATATCATGATACAACCTGAGTCTATAGTAAAAATAACAGACAATTCCGGCGGAAAAATCGGGCGTGTATTTAAAGTGCTTGGTGGATCTAAAAAGCGATACGCAGGGTTAGGTGAGTTGGTAATTTTGTCTGTTCAATCTGCAGAACCACGCAAACCGATAAAGAAAAAAGACGTAGTGTGTGGTGTTGTCGTTCGCCAGAAAAAGCCGTTTCGCAGGGTTGATGGTTCCTATATTTCTTTTGATGATAATGCCGTTGTTTTGGTTGATAAGGTAAAGAAAGAACCCAGAGCAAATAGGGTTTTTGGTCCCATACCCCGTGAGGTGTCAGAAGCCGGATTTCAAAAAATAGCATCATTGGCACCGGAAGTGGTGTAGTGTTTGAGAGAAGTTAATGTATTTAATTTATGAAGATCAAAAAAGGAGACAACGTAATAGTTATAGCGGGAAAAGACAAAGGTAAGACCGGTGCGGTTTTACGCACCTTTCCTAATGCGCAACAAGTCCTTGTTGATGGAATAAATAGAGTCACAAGGCATCAAAAAAACCGTCGTTCCCGTTCTCAAGGTCAGGTAATAGAAAAAAACATGCCCGTTCATGTTTCCAATGTCGCCTGTGTTCTTGATGGTAAACCGGTTAGAGTAGGTTATAAGATTGAGGACAGTAAAAAAGATAAAAAGAATAAAATAAGAATAGCACGTCCGTCTGGTAAAAATATATAAATATAATTATTATGAATACCGCCACTAAAAATACCAAAAATAAACAAAAAGAAGCCTTCAGTCAGCTGAAGAGTAAGTTTGGTTATAAAAATGTAATGCAGACACCTAATGTAGTGAAGGTTGTAATTTCTACCGGCGTGGGCAAAATAGATGATAAGCAGAAGCGTGAGCTAATTCAGGATCGTTTGGCCAAAATTACCGGTCAAAAGGTTGCTCCTCGTCAAGCTAAAAAATCAATAGCTTCATTTAAGTTAAGGGCTGGCGATGTGATAGGCTATCAAGTAACTTTGCGAGGTGAGAGGATGTGGACTTTCTTAGATAAACTGATTCATATTGCCCTGCCACAGACTAGGGATTTTCAAGGGTTAAACAAATCGGCCATTGATGAATTGGGAAATATTACCTTAGGAATTCGTGAACACACTATTTTTCCTGAAACTACTGATGAAGAGTTAAGAGATGTTTTTGGTCTTTCTATCAGCATCGTTACCACGGCTACCACTAAAGTGGAAGCAGAATCTTTATTACGTCATCTGGGTCTACCGTTAAAAAATTAATTTTTTAGGTTTCCACAAAGGGTCAGACACTGACTTAATGAGTGGCACTCAAGGTGCTCACATAGGGTAATCTCTTTAAAAAGTTGTAAAGTATTGTGTTTTGCTCAAAATTTGTTATTGTGCTCAGGTAGCGTTGTTTAAAGTGTTTGTATTCAAAAACCTACTTTAAGCAGAAGAGAAGACCACACTAACTATGTTTAGAATGTCAGTCGGATCAAGCTAAGGTAAGTCACGAATTCTCCGTGATACTACCTTGCAAATACGTTGCGTGCGTACTTTCGAGATATGAGCCGGTTTGGTAAACTTATTTGTTTGCCTTAAATGTTTTATATCTTGTTATTTAGTTTAGTATGTTTAAAGTTAAGTATTATTTCAATTACACATGGCACGAAAATCAATAATAGCTCGAGCTAAGCGCGAACCGAAATACAAGTCCAGAGTGGTTCGTCGTTGCAGTTTATGTGGTAGAAAACATGGTTACTTAAGAGATTTCGGTCTGTGTCGTATTTGTTTTAGAGAGGCGGCTAACGAGGGTGTTTTACCAGGTATAAAAAAATCATCATGGTAAGTGATTCTGTTGGAGATTTTATAATTCAGTTAAAAAACGCTGGAAATGCCAAAAAGCCACGCGTAAGTTTGCCTTATTCAAAATTGCGACACGCGATAGCTGACAAGTTGGTAGAAGCGGGGTACGTCGAAGATGTTCAACAAAATGGAAAATTATCTACTGCCACGCTTGAACTGTCAATCAAGTACCGTCAAGATGGTAAACCAGTGATAAATGGTGTAAAAAGACTGTCCAAGCCGGGTAGGCGACTCTACACCAAGTCATCTTCAATATATCAGGTAAAATACGGTCATGGTCATTTGTTGCTCTCAACACCAGCCGGAATTCTTACGGGTGAGGAGGCTAAAAAGCAGAATGTGGGTGGAGAGCAATTGTTTATAATTTGGTAATATTCTGATTATGAGTCGATTAGGAAAACAACCGATACTAATACCTAAGGCCGTTAAGGTTTCTTTTGGTGATGGATTACTCACGGTCGAAGGTCCGAAAGGAACTTTGTCGCAAGTGGTGCGTCCTGAGGTAGAGGTGTCCGTTAGTGAAACAGAAATTAATTTTTCACCGGTCAAAAATACGGTAAAAAGCAACGCTTTGTGGGGAACTTATGCTTCTTTGGCAGATAACTTGATTACAGGAGTGACAGAAGGGTTTTCTAAAGTGTTAGAAATAGAAGGAGTTGGCTATAGAGCTGAGGCTCAAGGTCAAAAATTGACCCTAAATGTCGGTTACTCACATCCGGTTGAGTTAGTTGTTCCTGAAGGCTTATCTGTGGCAGTTGAAAAAAATCAAATCACAGTAAGTGGAATTGATAAGCATCAAGTAGGACAGTTTGCCGCCAATATTCGCAAGGTGCGTAAGCCAGAGCCGTACAAGGGTAAGGGAATACGGTATAAGGGTGAGCATATAATACGTAAACAGGGTAAGAAAGCAGTCTAAGTAAGTTTGCTATAGCTTCAATAAATAAATATGAAAAAGACATTAGAAAAAACACAAAAACGTCAGCGTAGGCATGCTAGAGTACGTGCTAAGGTGAGTGGTACAAAAAGCAAGCCACGTTTATCGGTCTTTCGAAGCAACAGAGCTGTATATGCTCAACTTATTGATGATGTTAGTCATACAACCATAGCTAGCGCTGATTCACGTACCTTGGTTGACGACGCGAACGCTTTTAATAGTTTGGTTAAAGCTCGTTCTGTAGGGGAAAAAATTGCTGAAATGGCTAAGTCTCAAAATATTAAAACTGCCGTTTTTGATCGAGGAGGTTTTGCCTATATCGGGGCGGTAAAAGAAGTTGCAGAGGGGGCACGTCAAGCAGGATTAAATATATAGTTGTAGTGTAAATTATAAATATTTTATATGACCAGTACTGAAGAAAAAAACAATAACAATACCCAAGTAAGTGTTAATGAAGCTGAAAAGGTGGAAACAAATAATACTGAAGGACGTCCGGCACGCACGAATCGTAAAAATGATTTTGGTGAACGCCGTGGTCAACGTAGACAACGTAGAGGTGGTCGTCGAGAAGAAAAAGTCCGGCAAGAATTTGATCAAAAAATAATCAGTATAAGACGAGTAACCAGAGTTATGGCCGGGGGTAGGAGGTTTTCTTTTTCAGTAGCTATGGTGATTGGTGACAAAAAAGGGAGAGTGGGAGTCGGTATAGGTAAGGCAGGTGATACACAGCTAGCGATAGAAAAAGCGGTTCGTGACGCCAAAAAAAATATGATAAAAGTATCTATGGACAAAGAACAGCGCATTGCGCATGATGTTCATACAAAGTATGCCTCTAGTGAAGTAATGATTATGCCGGCACCGGGGCGTGGTTTGGTTGCGGGTTCATCAGTACGTACGGTTCTAGAGTTGGCAGGTATAAAAGATGTAACAGCCAAGCTTCTTTCCCGATCTAAGAATAATCTAAATAACGCACGGGCAACAGTGCAAGCATTAACAAACTTAAAGGCTTAATAGGCTAAATATATTTATCGCTTATGCAACTACATGAACTAAAACCAAGTAGACCAAGACAAACAGCCAAACGTATAGGTCGTGGTGGTAAACGAGGCAAAACGTCGGGTCGTGGTCATAAAGGGCAGAAAGCTCGTGCCGGAAACGCCAGTACACGTCCTGAAATAAGGGATATGATCAAAAAGTTACCAAAGTTGCGTGGACATGGTGTAAATCGATCTAGCGCCGTCAATTCAGAGCGTGTCTTACCTCTTGTTGTAAATGTTGGTTCCATAGATAAAGCTTTCAGTTCCGGTGATACAGTTGATCCGGTATCTATAGTTAAGTCCGGCTTGGTTTCCGCCAAGAATACCAAAAGACCGATTATTAAAATTTTGGCAAATGGTAGTATATCTAAACCATTAACCGTAAGCGGTTGTTTATTATCAGGTTCAGCTAAAGAGAAAATAGAAAAGGCGGGAGGTAAGGTTGTTTAAATAAGTATTTTATTGTCAATATGCAAAGCTTCATTCGTAAACTTAAGATAATGGTCACTGACCGATCTATCCGTAATAGAGTTTTGTTTGTTTTAGCTGCATTGATGATATTTCGAGCCTTAGCAGCTGTGCCAATACCCGGTGTTGATCAGAACGTATTGGCGCAGTTTTTTGACGATAACCAGTTTCTTGGTTTGTTAAATATTTTTTCCGGTGGAGGTTTAGCCAATCTTTCAATAGTGATGCTTGGTGTCGGTCCCTATATTACCGCTTCTATTATCATGCAACTAATGACTGTAATGTCTCCCGCGTTGAAAGCTATGCATTCTGAGGAAGGTGAGGCAGGTAGAGCGAAGTTTATGCAGTATGGACGTTTATTGACCTTGCCTTTGGCAGTTTTGCAAGGTTTTGGCTTTTTAAAGCTGTTGGAAAGTCAAAATGTAATAGTTGGTTTGTCTCCATTTGATTTTGCGGTAAATGTCATACTTATAGTGGCGGGCTCCATGCTTTTGATGTGGGTCGGTGAATTGGTTACTGAGTTCGGTATAGGTAATGGAGTTTCTATAATCATATTTGCCGGCATAGTCGCCGGTCTACCACAGACAGCCGGTCAGTTAGCTTTCGCTTTTTCAGATCCGTCTCAACTTCCAATGTACATAGGCTTTATTTTCTTGGCTTTGGCGGTTATTTATGCTGTTGTAGTGATGACGGAAGCAGAAAGGCCGGTGCCGATAACTTATGCCAAACAAAGTCGTGGCACTAAAACTTATGGTGGAAGTCAGTCATACTTACCTTTGCGCTTAAATCAAGCGGGTGTTATTCCGATAATCTTCGCTCTTTCAATTCTACTGTTCCCACAAATGGTTTTGAATATTCTGTCAGCCTTTGATCTACCTTGGGTGCCGGCAGCTCTTGAGGTGGTAAACAATTTAGAAGCAAATAGGATTATATACGGTGCCGTCTATTTTGCCTTGGTTTTTGTCTTCACTTTTTTCTACACAGCAGTGACTTTCGACCCGGATCAGATTGCGAAAAACTTGCAACGCAATGGTGCTTTTATACCAGGCATAAGACCGGGCGGTCATACGTCTGAATATTTAGGAAACTTGATAACTCGTCTGACATTTGTTGGGGCATCTTTCTTGGCTTTGGTGGCCATACTTCCAATTGGTATGCAGGCAGCTACCGGTATTATGGCTTTGACAATTGGCGGAACCGCCCTGATCATTGTAGTGACAGTGGTTTTGGATCTTATTCGTCGAATAGACGCTCAGGTATCAATGCGGGAATACTGATGATAATGTCTTTCGGGTAGCTTTATTCCAGTTAACCGGAAAACTTATTTGCTAAAAGAGTAACCAAGTGGCACTTCACTAACTACTCGATTCCAAGTTTCTTGGTTTAGCCACTTATTGTAAAAATCATAAATAGTGAGAGCTACCGTTTGGGGGCTGTGTCGGGATGTATTTATAACCAGATCAAAAGTTGATGTGTTATAAGGGTTAATACCGTAAAGATCGCTAAAACGTTTTCTTTCATTGGCCAATCTGGTTTCTACCATTACCCTTACTCCCGATATGGATTCACCTTTTTCTATATCGCTACGATTAGAATTTTTTAACATGTCTCTATATATGCGCGCTGTAGCCACTGCCAAATCCAATTCTAAGTAAACTTTAAATGACTCAGGTATCCAGTAGAAGCCAAGTCGGGAATCTATCACAATGTCATTTTCATTACGGAGTAGGCGTAGTTCCTCATCTATTTCATGATCTATGGCAGGGTCTTTTCCGGCTTGGTTATTGAAATCAGCTAAGGTAATGTTGTGTTTACGAACAATGTTGCGAACAAAATCTCCGGAGGAGTAGCGCTTGTAGCCTAGGAGGTTTGCTACTCGGTTGGCAGTAGAAGATTTTCCGCTTCCAGGTTTACCAGATATGGTTATGATGTGTTTACGAGACATAGTACCAGTGTTATGTATTTATCTTTCAGTTCTTTAGTAAAAAACGTGATTTATGTTATGCTACCAATAGCATAACATAACTTAACATAGTAAAGTTGCAAAAAATGCTAAAGTTGTTAACCTTATTTGGTTTATGTCCAATGAAAATAACAAAGGCCATTTGATTCTGGTAATGGCTCCCTCTGGAAGTGGCAAAAGAGTATTGGTGCAAGAGGTGCGAGATAAGTTCCCTCAGATCAGCTATCTGGTTTCGTGTACTACCCGCACACCCAGACCTCGTGAAGTAGATAGCGTAGATTATCATTTTCTTTCGGAGTCAGAATTTGATAAAAAAATAGCTGATGGAGAATTTATGGAATGGGTATCTTTTGGTGGAAATAAGTATGGCACCTTGCGCTCTTCTTTATTGGATCCGATGAGTCAGGGTAAAATCGTGCTGAATGAAGTAGACGTCAGAGGAGTAGAATCGTGTTTGGATTTGATTCCTCGTACACAAGCGACTGTTATTTACATAGACGCAGGAGGTTGGGAGACTTTAAGAGCTCGTGCTATTTCTAGGGCTCCTATTGATGAAGCTGAGTTGCAACAGCGTTATCAGCGTTACCTTGTAGAGCGTGAGGCTAAAAACATAGCCGACGCGGTAATCGACAATAGGGATGGTCATTTGCAAGAAGCTAAAAATGAAATAGTGAAAATTGTACAGAGCATTACTGAAAGACTTGAGTCTGAGGGAAAAGGTTAATCTATTATTTTAAATGTGTAGAAGATCATACATTTGTGAAAGCAAAAATTTTTCTGTTTTTTATATTTCATCTTTTTTATTAAATTTTATCAGTCTTAATTTTTTGGATATTTTCAGTTGAATATATGCCTTCACACTCATACAAAACATTTGATAAGTTTATATTTATAAGTGAGCTTAATTTTTCACAAAGTAAAAAAGAGTAGTTTTTACTTTGTTATATTATTTATATTGATTTATACATGAAGCAATCAAAAACAGTTATATTTATTGGTCCACAAGGTAGTGGTAAAGGTACACAGATAGAAAAACTCGTCTCGGTTTTATCAGCTAAAGATCCTACAAACCGTGTGGTTGATATTCAGACTGGTAGACGTTTCCGCGCTCTGGCAACCAGAGGAGAACGTTACACTGAAAAAATGGTAAGTAAAACCTTGGAAAGCGGTGTGTTGCAACCACTTTTTTTATCAGTAATGCTGTGGGCAGATGCTATGCGTGATCATCTGGATGATAACATACATTTGCTTATAGATGGTTTTCCTCGTACTGTAAATGAGGCGTTAGTAGTTGAGAGCGCTTTATCTTTCTATAAAAGAGGACATATTGATGTTATTAATTTGGATACACCTGAGGAGGTTGTTCGGCAACGTATGGTTGATAGAGCTAGGCAAGACGATAAATTTCATTCCATAGAGGCACGTTTGTCTTGGTATAGAGAAGAGACTTTACCGGTCATTGATTATTATCGTAAAAGAAACAACACGACGGTGCATGATATAGATGGCACCCGGTCTATAGAAGTCGTACACGAAAGAATATTGGCAACTCTTGAACTTTCATGATAACCATAAAAAACAAAGAAGAAATAGAAGTAATGAGTGAAGGAGGCTCTATTTTGGCTGAGATTTTAGATGACTTGGAGAGTTTGGTAAAAGTGGGTAATACCACACTAGACATAGACGATAGAGCCATGGAGCTTATAGACCATTATAAAGTTGAACCTATGATACTTGGTTACCACCCTGTTTTTGCTAATCATCCTTATCCGGCAGCAACTTGCGTATCAATTAATGATCAAGTAGTGCATGGCATTCCTAATCATAAACCTTATACTTTTAAAAATGGTGATCTGGTAAGTATTGATCTAGTGATTGCCTACAAAGGTTTGGTGGTGGATTCAGCTCGTAGCTTGGTGGCAGGTGAAGCCACTAGTGAAGCGTTGGCCTTAATTGGAGCGACGAAGGAAGCGCTGATGGCTGGAATTAAAGCGGCACGACCTGGTAATAGAGTAAAAGATATCACTATGGCAATATCTGGTTCGGTACCGAAACGTTTTGGTATTGTTGAAGCATTTTGTGGTCATGGCGTGGGTTTTGACCTTCATGAGGCACCACAAGTTCCCAATGTCTTGATAGGTGACCCCGGACCTGTTTTAAAGCCCGGAATGGTGTTGGCAATTGAGCCAATGTTGACTATGGGTGGGCACGAAGTGGAGGTCAAAAATGACGGCTACACCGTGGTAACCAAAGACGGCAGTTTAAGTGCTCATGTAGAACATACCGTAGCGATAATGAAAAATGGACCTGAGATTCTAACTAAAAGATCAAAAGTTAGGTGAGGTTAGATGTTAGACAGATGTAAGAGTCACTGACTTGAACCCGCGTTGGTTTACAGTTATACTGCGAGCTATTGAATTTATTAAATAATTTATCTTCAATCAATATGAAACAAAAGCCACATCAAGAGCGTACTTATATAATGCTTAAGCCAGACTCGGTACAGCGAAGTTTGATGGGGGAAATAATCAAGCGTATAGAGAACACAGGTTTAAAGTGCACATTCATGAAGATGTTTGTACCTGATGAGGAACGCTTGCTTGAACATTATCATAAAGATGACGAATGGTTTACAACAAAGGGTGAAAGGATTATTCAAGATCTGGAATCTCAAGGTTTACCGATTGAAAAAGAAGCTATTGAATACGGTAAGGATATAATCCGTACTATAGTTCGCTACATGACCAGTGGCCCAGTGGTGGCGTTGGTTTTTGAAGGTAACCAAGCTGTGGCAGTGGTTACAAAAATTGTCGGCACCACTGAACCAAGTACTTCCGACGTGGGTACTATACGAGGTGATTATACGGTAGATTCTTATGGTCATGCTTCGTACGAGAATAGAGCGGTAAGAAATCTTATTCACTGTTCAGAATCCCCTGAGGAAGCTGAGAGAGAGATATCTATTTGGCTCAAAGACAGTGAAATAATGAATTACGTGACAGCACAAGAGCGTATCATGTACGATGTTAATTTAGACGGGGAACCTGACTAACTAGTGCCTGACAAATAATAAATGGTAATTACTGACTTACTCTTGTTGGTGACTATGAATACTATCTGTGGCTTTTCATTTTGAATAAAACATCGGGTCAATAATTTTCCGTTCCAAGTAGACTGTATTATTTTCTTAGTATTTGATAGTATGTATTGGGTCGTGCTTCAGTATGTTCCGAGTATAAAATTATATTTAGGGCTGCCTGAAGTCTTGATTAACCTATGAGAGTTTTTAACTTTCAGACAGTAATCAGAAAGGGTGCCCACCTGGTCATTTGCCAGGAACATACAAGCGCGATCCAACAAAAAATACCATTTTTTAAAATGGTATTTTTTGTTGTTTCAAGATAATCGCACTTGGTGCTACAATAGCCAGATGTCTATATTAGGATTCTATGGGGGTGTGGGTAGTGTAACCGGAGCTAATTTTTTGCTCGATACGGGTAGTGTGGCCATTATGGTGGATTGTGGTTTGGTGCAGGGAGACAAATTTGTACGTGACGTGAATTATCAGCCCTTTCCTTATGACCCAGCTTCAATAGATGTATTGTTGGTGACACATGCTCATGCAGACCACATAGGTCGCATTCCAAAACTGGTTAGTGACGGTTTTGCCGGTGTGATTTATTCCACTCCTCCGACCAGAGATCTGGTTCAGGTGATGTTTGCAGATTCTTTGAAAATCATGCGTTATGAGGCCGAACTTGATGGTCGAGAAGTCTTATATGAACAGAAAGACGTATCCAACGCTCTTGCTTTATGGAAAACTGCTCCATATCACGAAAAAATAGAATTGCCCGATGGTGTGCAAGCTGTTTTTTCAGACGCAGGACATATACTGGGTTCAGCTATAGTGAGTCTGACAAGAGATGGTAGGTCAATAGTTTTTACGGGAGATATTGGTAATGTACCCCAGCCTTTAATGAATCCACCTGAAATACCAACTGATTATGAATATATGATTATTGAAAGTGTCTATGGTGATCGTTTGCACGAGGGTGTAGAAGACAGAACTAAACTTTTGCAGGCTGAGATCTTAGACATAAAAGAGAAAGAAGGGACATTAATAATACCCGCTTTTTCTTTAGAGCGTACACAAGCCATGTTGTTTGAGATAAATAACTTGATAGAAAGCAATGCTGTCGCAGAAATACCCGTATACCTTGACTCACCTTTAGCTATAGAAGTTACTGACCTTTATAGAAGAAATACTGACTATCTAAAGCATTCTGTACAAGAACAGATAAAAAATGGTGACGATATATTTGATTTTCCGGGTTTTAAAATGACCAAGAGCGTGGAAGAGTCTCGTTCAATACAAAAACAGAAAGGTGCCAAAATAATCATTGCCGGTAGTGGTATGAGTCATGGCGGTCGAATTCTTTCACATGAGCGTCATTACCTTAGCGATCCTGATACCACTTTGCTTTTGGTGGGCTACCAAGCGGTGGGTAGCTTCGGTAGGCTTCTTGCAGATGGTGCCGGTAGGGTTCGTATTGAAGGCGAAATGGTTGATGTTAAAGCTAAGATAGTTAAAATAAGTGGCTACTCTGGCCATGCTGATCGGGATCAGTTGGTCAATTTTGTAGCTAAAGGTAGTGAAAAAGTTAAAAAAGTGTTTGTCACTATGGGTGAAGAAAGATCTTCATTATTTTTAGTACAAAGGCTCAGAGATTATCTGGGGGTAGACGCGATAGCTCCAGACATTAATGCAGAAGTGGAAATATCGTTCTGACCCAAGAGAGGAGGGTGTATTAAAGTTTGTTCTATCATATAAAAAACGAGACACATATTTATCTAAAATGTGCCTCGTTTTTAAACTTTTCAAAAAAGCGTCTTTATCGTAATTCTAAGATGATTCGAGAAAAGACACCCGGTCTGTCTTTAGCTAGAGTTGACATTACCTTACGGTCAAGCTTAATGTTTTTTTCTTGGAGAGTATTTATGAATTTACTATACCTAAGACCATTTAACTTCAGAGCCGCATTTAGTCTGGAAATCCACAGACTTCTGAAATCATTTTTCTTATCTTTACGGTGTGCAAAGGCATGTAACTGAGCATGATAAATGGCCTCTCTGGCCTGTCGCTTCTTTTTGGATCTGCCAAAACGATACCCTTTTACTTGGGTTAAAATGTTTCTTCGGCGTTTTTGCGCCATAATTCCTCCTTTTACTCGTGACATAAGCTTAACTATCAGTAAATTAATTCAAATTTTTAAAATCAGTCTAATAAGTCTATTTGTTGCTAAGCTCCGGAATTAGGAAGAAAGCGACGAGTCACTTTCTTAGCAAACTGGACTATTTGTAATCTTTTACGGCGCAAGCGCTGTTGACCGGTTTGGCGAGCATTAAAATGATTTTGCCCGGGTTTGCGCGCCAATATCTTGCCGTTTTTTGTTACTTTTAGTCGCTTTGTATAGGATTTATTTGTTTTCATACGCTTTTAGCCCAGCTACTGTAGCGTATTTTTGACAAAAAGTCCATCTTTTCAATAAGGTTATGACTTACGCGTTTCTGATGAAGTTCGAGGCGATGACCCAGCCCCAGTTTCCGTGATCATTTGCATTCTTTCGTGACTGACTAAAACATTTTTTGGTTTATTACGTTAGAAACTGTTTGGAGTCTCATCGAGGTCCGGAGTGGCTAAAAATATGAGCGAAAAACGAGGTGGAGTCTGATGTGAAC
>SKGH01000068.1 GCA_007117575.1 Candidatus Kaiserbacteria bacterium
CCACCTATACGAGCAGTACCTGCCGTCAGGTCGGTATCATTGTAGGTTGGAGCGCCCAAAACCGGCTCATATGGGTCACAATTCGGTGCTTCCACGTTTAATACATTTACGAGCCCACTAGTTAAACCATTACCACTGGCTAGCAAATAGTATCGATACGACTGACCGCTATCAACATTATGTGTAAAACTATCTGGAACAGCTGGAGTACTAAATATAGACGACGGCGACGGTGGGTTTACACACTCACCTTCACCGATACAAGAAAGTAACTCAGTTTCGCTTGGCTCATTGGTTGCATTAAATACAAAGACTATCTGTGCTTGAGTATTCTCACAACGAGCATCCCAATCAGTAAGACTGGGTATGGGTCTACAATCAAGCGCTATTGCAAGAAAAGGAGCACTCCAAGCACTGACTCCTTCCGCGTTACGCGAACGCACTTGATATTGATAAGTTTCTCCAAACACAAGGTTTGTGTGCCAGAAGTTTATTGTATCAACTTCATCCAGTAAAATTTCATACTCAGCATCATCACAGGGGTCGCTACCTACACAATAGCGCAAGTCGTAACTGTCGGCATTGTCTCCAGATGAAGAATACGTGATCCTAATGCGAGAGGTGCTGGCAGTACAGTTTGTGGTTAAGGTTAGATTACCTACTCCCGGACTACAGTCACGCGACTGTATGGTTGAACTATATACCCAATCACTGGTAGTCACTCCGTCGGGATTTAAAGCTCTAACTCTGTAAGTGTAATTTTGATTGTAATCTAGATCTACATGAATAAAACCGGTTTCTGTAGAATTCGTTAATAGTGGTACATAATCTCCATCTGTACAAGTACCCACACTACCTTGACAATACTCAAGGTCGTAGCCCGGAACTGTAAAAGCACCTAAAGCAGGTAAAGCAGAATAATTAAACGAAATTCGTGACGAAGCTGAGACACAGGATGTTGCCGGGGTGCTAATAACCGGGTTTGGGGTGCCTAGCGGAAACTGACCATGATCGGTAAATCCGCGTCCATCGAGATTATCACCATAAGCTCGGTAGTATATGATTGTGTTAGTAGGCAAACCGTCTACTAAAAGCTCAAAAGGGCCGATATCTGTGTTGCCTGAAGGTACACAGGTAGCAACCGCAGAGTTATTAAGCTCTGCTATAGATCTGGCGTAACAAAAACCGGTATCACTAACCGTACCACTACCCTCCGCTATTAAATCGGCTCTAAATGTAGCGCTGGTATTACTTTCAATAGTATGAGACAGATTTCCTAGAGTAGGCGTAATTCTTACTGTATGCTCACGAACTTGTACTCTTATGTTTCCAGCGAGATCTTCAACATAGGCTGTAAATACGTATGCCTCCCCTCCCTCAAGTTCCACTCCATTAAGATCACAATTCTGCCAGTTAGTAGTTCCAGAATACATACAGTTACGAGTAAAAAGTATTTCTGTACTACCTTGCTGTCTTACGGTTATAGTAGTGCTCGCCAAACCACTTCCGGTATCTCTTGCTCTGGCTCTTAAGTTTAAAGTCTCTTTATCTTTAGTCTTTACGGTAGCGCCATTTATACTAAAAGAGTGTATTTGTGGTGCGGTGACATCAACTCTAAAAGAACTAGACTCAGACAGCGAAGACTCGGGTAGACCGGTAAAGTCAAACTGGGAACCTGAAATATTTAGGCGCGAAAAACCATCGAGTCTTTGGTGTAGGTACCAAGTATAAAAGCCATCATTTAAGTTCAGATTAAGTTCTTCAAGGTCAAATATACTGCCGGCAGGTCCAACCGTGGAGATTTGCCTTGTCTGTACAGACCCTCCACTACTTCTTACATAAAAAGTTGTTCTGATGACCTGATTAGACTCATACTGCGAAGTAATGCTATTTGTCCTGATTCTAAAAGAAGGCTCATCTGTACTTAGGTTAGGAGTACCCCCTCCGGTAAGTAAGGGGCTTAGATGCTCAATGTTGGGAACCGGGTTTGATCGTGGCAGTAAATGCACTTTGGCTCTAAAATGTCTCCCCACTAAGGCAAATCTCTGTGAGTCATTTCCTAAAGACAAGGCAACACCCCCCGCCTCATGATAGTCACCTCCACTTACATTTACCAGCAGAGCATGGTCGGATACATTAAAACATAGTTTATCTGAAAGAGACTGTCCGCTCGCTATTCTTTCTTCTACCACAAAACCTGAACCTCTCTCTACTACTCGCACCCTTAGAGTAACACCGGCAGGGTTGATACTCGTCTGAGAGTCATGTTCTTTTAGGGCGACGTCCACGACTGACATAGACGGTCCACAAGAATCATCTTCTCCCATCAGCTCCGCAACCGGATGCACCCAACCATAAGAAGCTCCCGCAGAAGCGTTAGCTGTACCGCTAAAAACTGAAAAAAACAAACAAGCCAAGGTTAGCGACACAAAAAGCTGTACTTTGGGTATCGTTATACTTTGTATTTTACGTTTAAACATATATTTACCAAGCTATAGGTATAAATTCATCTGTTCCGGTGATGGTAACCCGCTCCGCGTGTAACTCTGGAGAATCCGCATAGCCTCTACCCACAACTGTCGCACTGTCAAGGCTAGATAAGGCTCTGACGGTAGAACGCGTGTTACCGATGTAAAACTCGGTACCGCTATTTATCACAATGTGCAACTCTCTGGCTGTATTAACGTCCTGAAGGCGAAAGAAACCAAACTGCAAGTTAATATCTAAAACTGTACCACGAGCTTCCCTTCTAACCATGTCACCCTCATAAAGTGGTTCATTAAGTAGTATTTGCTCTTCTATATCGTATGGGTCTACCACCTTCGGCTCCTCAACCACCACTACCGGCGGTGCGGGTTCGGGTAAAGGCGTTCCTTGTGGTATGGGCTCAATCACTCTGTCGTCTGCAACCATAGTTGAACGCACCACTGTGGTTTCTGAGGGTTCACTTCTGGGGGTGGTGGTGCCAACCTGTTCATTTATCAGTAGATTTTCATCATCCTCTGTCAAAACTATTGACGATCCTTGGGGCAGATTTTTCTTTTCGTGCGTGATCTGTTGCTCATCTTCCAAAATCGGTCTTTCTGTCAAGATAGGGTGTATCAGGTTCCAATACACCAACACCAAAGCAACCACCAAGAGAAATATGACCCATATCTGCAAGCTAGCGCCGGCTAATTTTTCAGAAACAGTTTGTGTTTGGTCTGGTTCCATTTTTATAAAATTTTGACAAATAACTTTTAATAATGAACATTTAAAATATTAATAAATGCTAACATAAAAAATATTTATTAACCGTTTTTTATACACAGACGTTATTTTACATCCCAAAATATGTCAGTACGAACCTTGTCCCAGACTCTCCCGGTCAAACCAGAAGCTACACTTTCACATAATGAACTAGAGATACGAGGTCTTGATTATGTGTTTGCGTGAATAAAACTTTCCGGTACGGGAAAAAAAGAGCAAATACCTTCTACTTCCAACTTAAGGTCTTCTAACACTTTGTCATTTTTTTGTTCACTCATGGCCTTGAGCATGATCTCTGCCAAACGAGTGACTTCTGTCTCTTTCATACCGCGGGTGGTCATAGCGGGTGTGCCAAAACGTATACCGGAAGGATCCAGTGGTGAGCGAGAGTCGTCAGCAATCATGTTTTTGTTCAGGGTAATCCCCACTTCATCAAGTACCGTCTCAGCTTCTTGACCGGTTATACCAAGTGAACCGTACACGTCAGCCAAAAGCATGTGGTTATCAGTACCGCCACAGAGAAGACGTACTTTTTTGTCTTTAAAAACTTGCTCCATTGCTTTTGCGTTCTTAAGTATCTGATTAGAATATTCTTTAAAACTAGGGTGTAACGCTTCACCAAAAGCTACAGCTTTAGAGGCTATGGTATGCATGTGCGGACCGCCTTGCGTACCGGGAAACACTGTTCTGTTGATGCGTTTTGCCAGATCCTCATCTTCCCGCACCACAATCATACCGCCTCTTGGACCACGCAGAGATTTGTGTGTGGTCATGGTCATTACATCAAAACCGTAATCAAACGGGTTTTTTAATACTCCACCGGCAATAAGACCGGCAATGTGTGCCATATCGGCCACCGTATAAGCACCTACTTCCCTAGCTATAGTGACAAATTTTTCATATTCTAGCTCTCTTGTGTAAGCGGAAAAGCCGGCCAGAATTATCTTAGGTTTATGCTCAAGTGCCACAGTACGCAATTCATCATAATCGATCTCACCGGTATCGACATTTTTCATCTTATAACGCACAAAGTTGAACACTTTATTAATACTGGTGGTGGGGTGGCCGTGAGTGAGGTGTCCGCCGTGACTAAGATCCATTCCCAGTACCGTATCTCCGGGCTCCATCAAGGCAAAATACATGGCCATATTAGCTGACGCTCCTCCGAGTGGCTGAACGTTGGCATACTTTGCTTTAAATAACTGCTTGGCTCTTTCAATAGCAATGGTTTCGATAGTGTCGGTAAATTCTTGTCCACCATAATACCGGCGACCGGGATAACCTTCGGAATATTTATTGGTGAAAACAGAGCCGTTCGCTTCGCGAACGGCTCGCGACACATAATTCTCACTTGGTATCAACTCTATACCTGTTCGTTGCCTTGCTTCTTCCCCTACAAAGGCAGAGTACAGCTCTGGGTCTTGTTCTTTTATAGATAGATAATCTAACATGAATAAATGATTTATTTTAATAACTAAAACTAATTACTCTAAATATACAGCATTAAAACACAACGAGCCACCACCCTACTCTCTTAAACACTCATCGATTCCCCCTAGGCTGAAAATATATTGATTCATTATCAAAATCTCAAAAAACTATAGCCGAATATATAAACTCTGTTATAGTTCCTACTATGAAAATACCGACTCAGCAATTCATCTATTTATACCCCGCCGGACCAGTTAGTAACCACACTGAGCTAAAAAATGCTACTAAGGGAAATTGCCGATTTGCCTTGCAAGTATATTTCTACGAACTACATAATTATAGGACTTTCGTGTTTGGATGAAGTTCGAGGCGCCAAGGAGCGAAAACATGAGACGTACTAAATAGTACGACGAATAGTTTGAGTGACGAAGGCAACAAAGAAATTCGCCAAACACGAAGGTTCTAGGTTAAATAACAATATATTATTACTTACCTAATAGCTATCGATCACTTGGTATTTTTATCTACCGAGAAGAACCAATAGACTGGAGCACCTTACTCCCCGGCGATGTTATATATGCCCAACGTCTACGTAACCGTTCCGGCGAAACAATAGACAAAAGTATCGATTTCTACCAACAGAATAAGGACCTTTGGTTGTATCATCTACACAGTGCCATTTACCTTGGTGTACACAATAGAAAACACCTAATATGGCATGCCACAAGTATTGCGAATGGTACAACTGTTTGGACACTAAAAGAATTTACTCACCACTACCACCCCATCAGTATAAAACGTGTGTTAGGTCAATTTACTTAAATCTATCTATGTCCCTTCTCGATCTTTATGTACTTTAGCATTATAACCACCAACCACAGCCAACTCTGCCTTTATTGGCGGGTGCGATTGGTAATCATTTAAAGTCACATGTTCCGGACGAAAGTTATCAATGGAATCAAAATCATCACTTAACGTTACGGTCGGGAAAGGTAAGGGTTCACGTCCTAACTGCTCTTTAGCTTGCTCAAGATGTTTTTCATAAATATGGACGTCGCCAAAAGTATGAACAAACTCACCAACCGGATACCCTGTTACTTTACTCAATATCTGCAGTAGCAGTGCGTAACTTGCAATGTTAAATGGAACACCCAAAAAAATGTCTGCTGAACGTTGATACAGTTGCAAACATAGTTTGCCATTACAAAGATTTATCTGGTACATGTTGTGACAAATAGGAAAACGAGCTCCTTCACCAGGTAGTGCCATAGCATAAAGGTACTCCGGGTTCCAACTGGTGACAATGGCATTATGACAATGCGGATCAGCCATGACCTCCTCTATGACCCACCGCAACTGATCAACTGAACCACCATTCTTGCGTGGCCATTTACGCCACATCTCACCATATATACGCGGTAACTCGCCATGTTGCTTGGCAAACTCGTCATCTGTAGCTATTTTTTCAACAAACTCTTCCTTGCTTAACTCCGGCCACCCTTCTTTTTCACGCTTTTCATTATAAATACGTAGCGGATAATCATCCCAAATATGGACACCATTATCTATAAGATACTTAATATTTGTCTGTCCGGACATGAACCAATACAACTCATGCAATACCCCCTTCCAATACACTTTTTTGGTCGTCAATAATGGCAATCCTTGGTTGAGATCATACCTCATTTGCGCACCAAATAGACTATACGTGACGTCTCCGGTTAGCGCGTCTTCTTGTCGCCCACCTTCATCTATCAGACGTTGCATTAGGTCTAAGTATTGATATTCAGGATGTTTGCTTTTGGACATATAAAACTAATTATTTTTTTTAAGACTATCTTTTTTGACTACATCATCAACAACATCATCTGCTCCTGATCTCTCCAACAAGTCTCTACCTTTAAAGTTACTAGCCCAGTTATCTTTTGATCGTTCAATATTTTCATACACAGTACTTGGTAAACTGCTTAACTTGGAAAAGGTAAGCTGAGCAATCTCCATACCCGGGCGCAGGATAATCGGCACATTGTTCAGGTTACAAAGTTCAAACGTGATGTTTAAAAAATGCCCAGGGTTGATAAGACCGGCTGTATTATGAATCATCAAACCCACTCGAGCCAGTGAGGATTTTCCTCCCACTTGCACCAAGTAATAATTTGAGCCGAAATACTCTTTTGAAATACCCAGTACCGACACACCCGGATGCAACACAAACTCCCCGTCTTCCCCGACCTCTATCTCACGTGTCTTGGCAAAGATTTTTCGTGCCGGATCTACCATACGTGTGAGATGTTCATCGTTTACGACAAACTTGTTTCCTAACAAAATATCATAGCTAGCCGGTTGAAGTCGTTTTCTATCGAAAGGAGTAAGTGTAATCTCACCTGCCTCAATCGCCTTCAAAATGTCTACATCAGAAAGAAACATAGTGATTACTTAACAGTAAAGGTTTTGTCAGTACCATAGTACTCAGACCAATTGGCGTTGTAGTGTTCAAACATGCGCGCCAAACGATCTTGATCCAGTTCTTCCACTCCTAATTCACTCATTAATTTTATTAACTTTTCTTTAGCTTGCACAGCCTTATTCTCATCTTCGGTGACAGTCTCAAACTCGGCTAAGTAACCATAGCCGGCATTTTTATCTATACATACATTTACATCTTTATATTGATATTCTTGCCTATCTCGTGACCATTTAGCTTGATATTCAAAGCCGGCAGACAAGACTATCTCGTCTAATTCAGCCAGTGAAATATCCACCAACTCTTCAAACTCTAACCTACTAACCGTATTTTCACTGGTACCTCCATCAAGAGAGGCCTTAATGACCAACAATACTTTATCGTCTTTTTGACGCGTTCTAACTGAGAAAGTTGAGCCCTTTTCTGTTATTGTCTTTAAACGAGCCAAGGCATCACCGGTAAACATTTTTTTCACCGCTTCGTACAAATCTTCAATACTGCCTCCTTCAAAATAATGATTCAACTGCGAACTTTCTGCCACACACTTACAATTTATGTCATTGTCTTGCATCTTCTTAATAAGAAGATCGGCATGTTCTTTTTCACCCAACAAAGTTTTAATCTCTATTTCGTAAATTTGCATAATTAAATACATTATACGCATATAAACAAGATGCGCAAAATATGATAATTTTCAATGACAAATTAGCGCTCTAATGTCATAATCACAGTCATGCTTAAAGATAAAAAAGGAAGACCGGTGCCTGTAGCAATTATAGTTGCCATGAGCAAAGAAACACGTGCCATCGGTAATGCTGATGAGTTACTGTGGCACATACCGGAAGACCTAAAACGTTTTAAAAAAATTACCAAAAACAAGCCGATAATTTTAGGCAGAAAAACCTTCCAATCCATACTAAAAATTCTAGGCAAGCCTCTTCCGGATCGGTCCAATATAGTTGTGACTCGTGACCCGAACTATTACCATGACAATGTTAAGATAGTCACCTCTTTAAAAGAGGCATTTGCTACCGCTTTAGCTGAAGAACCAACAGAAATAATGGTCGGTGGTGGTGGTGAAATATATCAACAGACTCTACCCTATGCAGACCGTTTATACTTGACCTTAGTGGACAACTCTATAAAAGGCGATACTTTTTTCCCTGACATTTCTACAGAATTTACAATAGAGAAAGAGTACTCCCATCAACAGTTTAAAGGTATTAGCTATCAATGGTTAGATTATAAACGTAAATAAGGAATAACCTAAATACTATATGCCCTACTATTACTCACCTTTCCGTAAAGAATACGATAAAGTTAATCGCCCGGAAAATAGATCTTCACGACCTTGTGTCTTTTGTAACCAAGAAAAAATGTCTCAAGACATGTTACGTAATCACCATAATATACCTGTAGAAAACGAGCATTATTTCTGGATTGTGAACTGGTACCCTCGTGCAGAAGCTCACACTATGTTGATACCAAAACGTCATATCATTAATATACAAGACGAAACGGACGAAGAGGTGTTGGCACGAAACTTGCTACTCAAACAAATAACAACCATATTACAAAACACATTTTCAGACACAGGTATTGAGGTCTTTTTTCAAACCGGTAAGGGCTCGCTTAGCAGTGTCGAGCACTTACACTGGCATATTATACCGACCTTGCCCCAACACTCTCTTCCCGGTCTGGAAAAATTTGGCTATTTCTATACAACTGAGCCAGATACTAAAAAAATTATAACCACACCGGTAGATATCAAAATAGCCAGAAAAGGGCTTATGAAGCTTATATCAAAAACTTGCAAAAAAATGGATGAGTAAAGGACTCACGGTTTTTTTTGAAATAAGTTTATGGACTCATGACTTACGCGTTTCTGATGAAGTTCGAGGCGCTGACCCAGCCCCGGTTTCCGTGATCATTTATATTCTTTCGTGACTGACTAAAACGATTTTGGTTTATTACGTTAGTAATAAATGG
>SKGH01000091.1 GCA_007117575.1 Candidatus Kaiserbacteria bacterium
AAAGAATATAAATGATCACGGAAACTGGAGCTGGGTGAGGCGTACTTGGTGGTACGATCAACGGTTTGAGTGACGAAAGCAACAAAGAAATTCGCCAAACGCGTAAGTCCTAATATTTTAATTTTAATCAAATTTACATGATACATAGTAAAGTTTTAAAATCAATGAAACAAACAAATTTAATAATTAAAAAAATTTTATATTCACTCTTTTTTGTAATTGCCTTTGTGCTGTTAACTGCTTTTATCATTACTAATGATTCTTATAAAAAATATCAGGCTTTAGAATCTACCATAATTTACGACCGAAATGATAAAATCATACAAATCAGTCCCAACCGCAATGATCATTTTCAGATGTCAGTCACTGAAGTGCCTGAATCACTTAAAGCATTATTAGTGGCCAAAGAAGACCGTTTTTTTTACTACCACTTCGGGATAAACCCCATAAGTTCACTTCGTGCTGTTTACACTTTCTCTAACAGAGGTCATGGTGGTAGCACAATAACTCAACAACTGGCAAAAAACTTATTAGGAAACGAACAAGAGCGCACTATAATGAATAAAATACACGAATCTTGGTATGCTCTCGGTCTAGAACTACGATACAGTAAATCAAAATACTAAAAATGTACGTTAACACCGTATACGTTGGTAACCGTTATCAAGGTTTGGCTATGGGTAGCTATGCCTACTATGACACCAAACTACAGGACACCAACATAAAACAACAACTATCTTTACTGGCATCACTATCACACCCCAATACCCGTAATCCTTGGCGAGAAGATCATGAATTACATGTAAAAAGGTTGGCAAACAGAATTTTGCCAAATGACACAGATTTTGATTTCAATATCAATGCCACTAAAGAATTTCAGACACAAAATAAACAATCTTTTGAATTATCCGGTCTAAATATTCAATGCCCCAAAACCTGCCACACATCTTTCGATATCGATGTCCACGAAACAATACAGTCGATACTCAAAAGCCATGTCAACAAAATGCGTGATGCGAATATAAACCAAGGAGCTGTAGTGGTAATAGACCCCCGACAAAGTGAGATAATCAGTATAGTTGGCACCACTAACCCTCGCAGTAATCTATCAGGAGATCAAATAAATATGGCTATAGAATCCAGACCTACCGGCTCAGCCATTAAACCATTTATATACGCAAGTGGCTTTGCCTCAGGTTTACGACCTTACAGCTTGGTTGACGACAGAGAATACAAATACCACATCGCCACCGGATTTCCACTTTATCCTAAAAACTATGATGGACTTTACAGAGGTGAGGTTACTTTACACGAATCACTAAGCGGTAGCCTTAACGTGCCTACGGTAAAAGTTTTGGAATATATAGGTCTGGAGGAGTTTTATGAAAAATTAGAAATTGGTATGAATTTTAGATCAATTCAAGATTTTTCCACTTACGAGTTTGGAATAGCGCTGGGAGGTCTGGAAATGGATCTGCTAACTCTTACTCATTACTTCACCCTTTTCCCACAAAAAGGTACTTTACGACCCTTATATTTTAACTCACAAAAAGAAATGGCCATAAACCTTCCACTCGCTACCCTAACGGAATCAACCAGAGTGTTCGATAGTGATATCGTTGAACTGGCACACGCAATCCTCAGTGACAGAAACAGCGCTGTTACTCAATTTGGCTTACAATCAAACCTAAACCTGTCTCATAATGACTACGGTGTTAAAACAGGAACCTCACGTGACTATCATGATAGTTGGATAGTGGGCTACACAAACGACTTAGTGGTAGGTGTATGGCTTGGTAACGCCAATAATACACCGATGACGAGAGTATCGGGTCAACAAGGTGCGGGCGCCGTATGGAACGACGTTATGCAATATTTAATCAATACAACATATAATACAAACTCAAACATTAGCAATCAATCCCTGACAATGTATCAATTTGATAATTCACTGGAATGGGGCTTGCTTGGAGATAATATTGAAATAAAAAGATACCTTTTGTTAGACAAAAAACTAATCCTGGAACCACACGACCTAGATGTCTACTCTTTAGAACATACTACCGCCATCCCATTTCGAGCTTCAGAAGATGTTAATTGGTACTTAGATGATAATGAGTATATAGGTAGTGGTAGAAAAATCGATTGGAGACCGCAACAACCTGGCACCTTCCCAATAACAGCCTCAAACACAGATGTGATTGAGGCTGTTAAAGTAATCATTACTGATTAACAACAATTTCACCGGCAGTGGTTTGGCCAAATATCTCGGGGAACTCAACCAGTTTAACCTTAGCAGGTAGTTCTAAATAAGTACCGGGTGTTTGAGCACGCATGTAATACCTATAGCGATAAACTCCCGCAGGCAAAGAAGAAACATACAATTCAACAGATGAATCAGTTAGTTCTTCCAATTGAAAAGGCAGATTTCGATAACGAGGAGGAATGAACTCTCTTTTGTCAGCTGAAGCACCGCTAATCAGCCCTAACTGGGTACTTCCCAAGCTTCGAGTTCTTTGCCACGGACCTACAAATCTATGGTTGTTTGAGTAAGCTATGTCTCGGCTTAATATGTCCGGATCTTCTATTTCAAAACTGAAATTCAACAAAGTAAATCCGGCAGGTATTGGGGCACTAACAGTTAAATCATGACCACTGTCTGCCACAGTGATTAACAACTCACCCACAATCACATCGCCACGCTTGATGTTGGACCGTAACTCATCTTCACCCAAATGACGCAATTCTCTCACTACCGATATACCCTCATCTCTCGGCGGAAGTGTCGAAGCTGGCACATGGTACTGCATAACCAGATCATAATATAATATTCCTTGTGGATTCCTCGATAAACGCAATGGTAGTATCTGACCAATACTAAACTCTCCCAGCGAAGTAACTGTTTCCATAACTCCCTGATCCGGACTAAACTGATGTGTATACCAATCTGTACCTGCTAAATTAGCCACTATTTCGCCACTCTGATTACCTTCCCATTCCGTCTCATTTATATACCTCATAAGACTTCTGGTAACCAGATATGTTAACTCATCTGAATACCAACGCTGATCGCTGTTTCTTACAGCCAGCAACCAATTAACCATTTCCCCTATCAAAGCATGGTTGGTATCATTTTCTAATATTGTCTCTAGAAAAGAAGCCGTGCTACGAATCTGATGGGAAATACTTACTGAATTTACAATACTCGGCTCTCTCAACACCGCACCCCTTCCACTTTGACTGACACGGTTAGTTAACTGTTCTATAACCTCAGAACGGAGGTCAGAATCTACAAAGCCATCTGCACTAAGAGAACTCATCAGCAAAAGCTCGTTATTACCCATATCTGACATAGGGATTCTACGCATTTGATTATTCAGAAATCGACTTATCCGTATATCATCAATGGGAACATTCATCCGCTGAGATAAGGTCACATATCGTGAAAGCAAACCCAGATTCGAAGTATCGTTACTCAATCTGATATTGATATGGTTTCGTAAATAATCCAAAGCACGTTCCGTATTTGCTTCACTGATCTCATAACCCATATCACGCAGATCGAGCAATATAGAGATAAGTGACATAGTAAGATGAGGAGAAGACTGGTAACGGTTCGGATATGTAAAACCGCCATCTAAACGCTGATGTCTAAATATCAGATCTAAAGTATCATCTACAAGATCTGTTAGATTTTTTTCCTCACCGGCAAATATTACCGTGGCGTCTTTACTTGAGTTATCATGGCTATGTATTTGGGCTAAAGTTACGGCTCTGTATATATTTTCCATCATCCAGCGACTTTCATGTTCTGCTATATAAACTTCTATAGGTGTTGTAAATCCACGCAATGTAGAAGCCGTAGTAACGCTTACGCTACCAATGTCTGTCGGAATATTGTGAGGTATATATAAATACTCTGAAGCTGAACCGAGAGGAGAGACTCCGGCAGTAGCAACGGTTTCCTGCACACTATCGCGTAGCATTGGCAAAGACCTGATAACAGAATCATGTTTACCTCCACCACTGGCGCTAAATTTAATAACGTGGCTACTCTGGTAAGTCGTCGGTATATTGGTTTCAAAAAATACAGTCTGTGCTTCACCAGCCCTAACTCTTAAAGACCTTTCAGTACTACCACTAAAAGGAAGTGATTCACTCTCAACTTTAACCGTAAATGTTTGGTTGTTGTCAGTCTGATTGAAAACCTGCATACCCATATACACTTTATCATTGGCTAACAAAAAACGCGGAGTAAGTGGTTGCACCATAAGCTCCTTACGTGAAGCGAACTCTGAATAAGATGTGCCAAATTTGGTATCTTCGGTAACCGCCAAGGCCTCTATCTGCCAAGTGGTTAAATTGTCGGGAAGTTTGAAAGTAACAGACGCCCGTCCGTTAGTATCAGTCTCAATAGATGCGTCCCAAAAGGCAGTGTCTCTAAATACACCACGCGCGTGCTTTGCCAAATCTTCCGGATCAACTCCGTCACCACCTTTCGTTCCGTCAGGAATATCTGCCTCGTGTAGGATATTTTTTAGATTACTGGCTGTCGATATGGCATGAGAAAAACCACTGTAAAAAAACTGTACCGGGTCTTTTTTAGGATTGCCAACCAAGGCCAAAACAGACAGATCTGCCACTGCTATAGACACTTCTGCCGATACGGGCTCCCCTGACGCGGAAATAGTTTTAATATCTAACGTGACCTCATCACCGGGACTATATGATGGTCTATCAGTCTTAATATCTACGTCTATACTCTTTTTGATTCTGTCAACAAAAAATTGTGCGGAGCCGTACTGAACTGCCGGTTCCGGTGAATGTAGAGTAGCGGTTACGTACACGTTAGGGGTATATGAATCAGTGATAGGAAATTCATACACATATATACCATCAGTTATGTCTACCACTTCGTAAGAAAATATACGTCCTCTTTCAGTTGTTATTAAAGCACGGGCTTTTTCGTAGGGAGTGGTAATAATAACCGAACCGGTGTCACCAACAGAAACTTCCGGTTGTAGCACCTCCATTCGTAAAGTGTGGTTATTAAAACGAGGTACACTGATCATTTTTTCTCCTCTAACATAGAAATAAGCAGTGGAACTTAGTACATTACCTCTACTGTCTGTATATGAAACATTCACTTCGTATGAACCTTCTTCACCCACCACAAGATCTTTTGAATAGTTACCTGAAGAGTCAGTTCTTACTCGCCCACTATCTACTTCAGTCAGCCTCTTTTCTGAACGATGATAAAAACCTCCATCCACCTCTTGTCTTCTAAAAGTTTCCCAAGTGACACGAGAAACTGTGTACTCAATACCAGACACACCTACCTCTTTCCCTTCAGTATCTACAGTTTTTATACTGATTGTGACAGGTTCATTTATTTGAGTAAATGAAGGATCCGTTCTTACACCCATATAAATATTTGAACGATGTAAGATAAATGACTCTTGAGTAGAGACGCTTCTTCCGTTAGCATCCTCCACGTTTATTTGATAAGTGATTATTTTACTCCTCATGATGTCTGAACCCGAAAATAAGGAATTGATGTCAAAATTTTCTACAATTTTCGCTTTTCCGTTTGAATCTATTTCAGCCTGACCTCTAAACAGAAAATTGTCACCGTACCAGCAAACGTAACAGAAATACCACCTGCTACCGAAATTGAAAAATCTATCTTGGAAACGATCAAAGAAATAATCTTGACTAACCACTGAGTAAGTCACTTTACCTCCTTGTATAGGTGCGCCAAAGTAATATTCGGCATCAATATTTAAAGTAACATCATCGCCACTTATGTATTCTTCCTTCTCTGTTCGTGCCGTAAGTTTAAATGGCGATCCTTCATACTCTTCAACCATGAAATGGAAAGATTGACCAAAGGCAGAGATGTTGTAGCGACCCAGTGAAGCATCATGCGGTAACTCAAACTCGGTGTTAAAAGTGCCATATTTACTAATCGATAATTTCGCGCTATATACATCTTCTCTCGCACTGCTACGCACTGTTAATTCAACCTCTTCACCCGCCAATGAAACAAACTCACCATCGAAACCTACTCTATCGATACCTTTAAGATATACAGTCTGACCCGGTCTGTATATCGGTCTGTCTGTATACACGTAGGTCCTAGCGGAACTACGCGGTGCAGTGCCCCACTGCAATAAATCTGCCCAATTAGTGACCACCGCTGTTCTGTCACCAAACCGCACCACTGAGCCTACCAATCCGCCATCTGTATCCGGACGCGCTATACCTTCCCTGTCCGTCACGCCCACTGAACCGGCGACTATGTTGTTGTCAACTCGTTTAAATTGTGTAACTGTAGCACCAAACACCGGTTCCAATGTTTCTGTGTCAACAACCCAATACAGGTTTTGTTGATCTTCAAACTCTGAAGCATAGTAGGCATCAGCTAAAGGATGTGGTTTGTCAGATGTAAATAACTGACCATGTCTAAGTTCTTTCTTCGCGAAAGACAAATCAGTAACACTCACATATGAGCGTTCATAATGCATACCCCTTCCTGCACCATAACCTGTAAGGTGGTTAGGATGAGAAAATGTAAAAATATAATGCCCTCTTGAGTCGTCAAAGTAATCAGCAATATCGATCTGGAAATAATTCAATTGCCAATATTTATTTGGCAAAACTATCCTCTCCTCTCGTTCCTTAATACACCCATCTCTACGAGGGCCGGCTGTATCGGCCGGTCTATTACCAATAAACTGTAAAAATCTTTCAGGTGAAACCTTACAAATATGCATGTTCATATAAGTTAGATTCTCAGTTGCAAAAGTCAATCTGGTCTTTTCCGGTGAAGTGACTGAGTACTGTTTTTGTAGATGATGAAAACGTGTGTGTACATCAGTAACTTGTCTGGTTCTAAAGTTGGTTACCGTACTGTCCTTTTGTCCAAAATCATCAGTTAATTCAAAAGAAAGAGTGTAATCAGTCTCTGGCAGTAAGCCATAACGTATATAAGTCTGGTATTCACCGGCGGAACATGCCTGATTACGCATTGATTCAGTTATAAAACGACTGGACTGCCAACGCCCAAAAACGATCCGGTCTGACGCGGTAATGTATGAACCCAAACCATCATCGCCCGGATTGCGCAATGGTGTGTTTGAACATACATAAATATGATCTACCGATGCCTGTGTAGCATTATGATTAGGTATTAACGATGTAATACGGAAACGGGGATAAACGGTTATTTTCTCAGTCAAAGTTTTTTTATTGTACTGAAAGCCTTCCGGCGAGATAAGTTTATGAAAATCTAAATCAAAAACATCACCAGTATTGTAGCTTTCAGAAGAAAACTCGAATATCAATTCCGTGGGGTCAGGTTCCGGCTCACACGAACCTGTGCGTAATCGAGTGACTTGATCATCTTCCAACTTGCAACGTTCCCCGTAGGTAACTGATTTTAAGCCCTCTGCCTTTATGCTAGAACGATCTATGGATATCTCGTCATAAAAATTCACTATTAATTTCCCTGTCGGATCAAACAGATCTCGCTTTACGTAACTTGACCTGTCAGACTGAGCACTGACAGATCTTATTATGCTTGGAATCTTAAAACGCTCTGTACGTCTTTCCTGTAAGGGTATGGTACCAAAAATAGGGTACGCTCGACTAAACTGTACTTCATAAGCCGTATCAAAATCCCAAACTCTGGCTCTTCCATGTGAATCTCTGACCGGATAAAGTAACAACACTCTTTGGTCAACAAATGTTTCTCTTTGACCGGCATTATGCCTTATATAAGTTCCGTATTCTACTTCCAGTGGCACACGCCTTCCTTCACTTGTGCGAACTGCTATGTGAGGTGAGGTTTTTTCTTTATCTACCGGCATATTAAACACTACACGTAAAGGATAGTTAAAAGTCACAAAGTTGGTGCCCACAGAAGTATATCTCAATCTTCTGGTGGAAAAAGTATGAGTAAAAGCTTCACTCATTACTCCATCAAGTGAGCGCATAGCAGGGACATTTACGACGTAGTCGGTAGAAGGACGTAAGGTTGTATCAGGTATAAACTGAAGATTTCTGGTAGATACCCACTTGAATTTTCCCGGTGTCTCGGGAGTTATTTCAATGGGAATATCTAAAGCTTCCACCTCTGAAAGTGTTGTTAAGGGTATCATCGGTCTATTAAAAACAATCGTTATAGTGGTCGCTTCGTGTACATCATTGCTCGAAACAGGAAAAACCGCTCTGACCGCAGGATCATCCGTAACCAAAAACGTACCGGACATTTCTCCGGCTTCAGACAAAAGAGACACGGTTATGTGAGCGCCGGGGTCTAAAGCTACATCCGGCTTAAAATGAAAGACCTGATTGCCAACCTCATTAACAAAAACAGAGTCTGATTGCCAACTACCAAACAACTCCGGTAAAAAGGTCACCTGAGCATCTATGTCTGTGATTTCAACCCCAGCCGGTATTGTGATCGGTATAGAGGCACTTTTTGAAAGCTCAGGAGGTACAAAAGAATACGTGCCAGCAAATGAAACATCATTACCACCTTCCTTAGTGAGAAAAGACACTAAGGAAATAAGAACAAAAACAAACAAGACACTGACTAAAAATACATAAAACCATTTACCTTTTGAACGCGAACTATTCTGTGAGTCAGAAATACTTTCATCTTGCTCATTGACCTCTTCACTTAATTCATCTTTATCCATAAAAACACTTTTTTATATCATTGATCATAATTGAAACCACTCCAAGAAAAACATGTATAAACATAATACCACTTTAAATGAATAAATAAGTTCATAATTCACATAACCTTAAATATAAACTTGTTACCCTGTGAGATGCAGTTCTATATTCTAAAATCATTGATTCAGGACTTACGCGTTTGGCGAATTTCTTTGTTGCTTTCGTCACTCAAACCTTTTATCGTACCACCAAGTACGCCTCACCCAGCTATAGTTTCGGTAACCATTTATTACTAACGTAATAAACCAAAATCGTTTTAGTCAGTCACGAAAGAATATAAATGATCACG